>NZ_JBHXJG010000023.1:0-46491 GCF_042723425.1 Streptomyces sp. NPDC058375
GGAGGCCCCCTTGCGGGTGGCCGGTCGGCCTCGTTCGGCAGCGCTGGTCAGAACGGCATGTGGCCGCGGGTGCGGCGGCCGGCCGAGCCGCTCCGGCCGACGGCCTTGGAGCTGCTGCGGAACGGCTTGCTGAAGAGGCGGCCCAGGATGCCGGGCGCCTTGCCGCCCGCGCGGGAGCCCAGACCGAGCGTGCGCTGCGTACCGCGCTCCGGACGGCGGGAGAGCCGCGGAACGAAGAAGGCGAGTACGGCGAGAACGACACAGACTGCGATAATTCCTACGAGGATCATGGCAACTCCTTTTCACAGTGCTGTTTCGCGGGAGGTCTCTGCGCCGTGTGCCCCGCCGACGGCCATCGAACCCGGTGCCCCGGCACGGACCGCCTCCGGGCGGCGGGGGCCGCGCTCTGCCACGCGAGGGCGGAAAACGGCCTGCCGAGCAGATACCCGGGCAGGAGCGACTGGGCCGCCGGGGAAGCCGGGCTTCTCCCCCGGGCCGACCAGCGCCGAGGCCGCACCGACGGTCCGGCGGAAGCCGACGAAAGGACGCACCGATGTCTCCGGTGACCGAACAGTGGGGCGAAGTTCTCCGTACCCATCTGGCCCTGGGCGAGGAGAGATCGCCCGTACGGGCTGCGGCGGCGTTCTCCGCCGAGGCGGGGTTCTTCGCCGTCGCGGGCCGTGGCGACGAGGACGGGTGGCCGTACTTCCGGTCGATGGCGCGTGTCGCCGGGGCGGGGGCGGCGGCCGGTGACACTGGCCCGGAGCGCGGGGAGCCGGACGACGTCGAGGCCCTGGGCACGGTCTGTGAGGAGGTCGTCCATTCCCGGGGCCTGGGGATCGCGGGCATGCCCTGGCGGCGCGAGAACCGGGAGCTGGTCTCCGACCCCGTCACCGGACGCGACCTGGAGCTCGCGCTGCTGCGGGAAGGCGACCGCTTCATGTGGGTCGTCCGGACGGAACAGGGCGTCTGGGTGTTCGTGCTGGTCGACGGGGACAGCGAGGCGCACCTCTCCGAGGCCCGGTCGCTGACGCTGGAATTCGACTCCTTCCTGGTCGGCCAGGGATACTGATCCCGCGCGCTACGCCGTCTGCCGTACGTCTCCGGCCCCTGGGTGCTCGTCCGCCAGGTCGGGTTCGAGGCCTTCCGGCCCGTCCGCGCGGCGCCGGCCCGCCCCGCTCCGCCAGGCCCGAAGGCCCAGCCGGTCGGGACGACGACCGCGCCTCCCAGCAGCCACCCGCCGGTCACGCCGCTGAACCGGTGGACGCCGAGCCCCGGCGGTCGCCGCGGGCGGGTGACCGGACGACATGTTTGAAGCGGACTGCGGGGGCCAGACGATGGAAGACCGCAACGCCGAGCCCAGCGAGAGGTGAGTGACATGGCCGCCGACGAGAAGAGCCGGGCCAAGACCGAGCAGGCCAAGGGCAAGATGAAGGAAGTCGCCGGGCGCACCGTCGGCAACGAGCGCCTCACGGCCGAAGGGCGGGCGGAGCAGACCAAGGGCGATGCCCGCCAGGCCAAGGAGAAGATCAAGGACACCTTGACCGACTGACGCCCTCACCGTGCGATGACACCGGGCCCCGCGGAGTCCCTCCTCCGGCGGGGCCGTGTCACGCCGGCCCGGCTCCGTTCCCGGCACTTTCCCCGGTCTTCGTGCCGGGCGTGGGCGGAGCCGTCCGTCAGCCCCTCCCCGCGAAGCGATCCAGCGCCCCCAGCACCGCCCGCCGGGTCTCCGTGCCGCCCATGTGGCCCGCGTTGTCGATGACCGTCAGTTCCGCGTCCGGCCAGGCGCGGTTCAGCTCCCAGGCGGTGATCAGGGGGCCGGCAAGGTCGAAGCGGCCGTGGATCAGGGCGGCCGGGATGCCGGTCAGGCGGTGGGCGCGGGCCAGGAGTTGGCCCTCCTCCAGCCAGGCTCCGTGGGCGAAGTAGTGGGAGCAGATCCGGACGAGCGCCAGCTGCTCGCGGCCCGGGCGGCTGCCGTACGGGGGCGGGCCCGGGACCGCCTCCATCGACAGGACCGCGTCCTCCCAGGCGCACCAGTCCGCCGTCGCCTTCTCCCGTACGGCGGCGTCCTCGCTCTCCGTCCGGCGGGCGTACGCCGCGACCAGTCCTGCCGGGTCGCTCGTCTCGGGGACGCCCGCGCGGAAGGCGTCCCAGGCCTCGGGGAAGAGCTGTCCCGCGCCCCGGTAGAGCCAGTCGATCTCGCTGCGGCGGGTCGTCGTCACCGCGGGGATCACCGCCTCCGTGACCCGCTCCGGGTACTCCTCGGCGTACGCCAGGATCAGGGTCGAGCCCCACGAGCCCCCGTACAGCAGCCACGTGTCGATGTGCAGGTGGTCCCGCAGGCGTTCCATGTCGGCGATCAGGTGGGCGGTCGTGTTGTGCCGCATGTCCGTCGCCGGGTCGCTCGCGTGCGGTGTCGAGCGGCCGCAGCCCCGCTGGTCGAAGAGGACCACCCGGTAGCGGTCCGGGTCGAAGTACCGGCGGGAGCGGGGGTTGCAGCCCGAGCCGGGGCCGCCGTGCACGACCAGGGCCGGCTTCCCGTCCGGGTTGCCGCACACCTCCCAGTACACGAGGTTGCCGTCCCCGACGTCCAGCATGCCGCTCTCGTACGGTTCGATCGGCGGGTACAGCGTGTCGTCCGGTGTCCGGTCCATCCCAGGATCTCCCTCGTGAGTCGGCCGGACAGCCTACGGCAGCGGCGTAGCCTGGACGCCGTGAACGCTGCTCCCCGGGTCCTCGCCGTCATCGACGATCTGCTGGCCGCCGCCGCTCCCGACGAGCGCGGTGCGCTGTGGCATCTGGCCCAGCCGGGGCGGGAGTTGGACGCCAATCTGGTGCGGCTGCCGCCCGGCGCGGAGGTCGGTGAGCACCAGGAGGACGTGCTCGACGTGCTCCTCGTCGCGCTGGAGGGCCGGGGGAGCGTCCGTACCGGGGGCCGAGACCTGGCCCTCGGGCCCGGCACCGTCCTCTGGCTGCCCCGCACGTCCCGGCGCGCGCTCGCCGCCGGGCCCGACGGGCTCACCTACCTCACCGTCCACCGCCGCCGCCCCGGCCTCGCGATCAAGCCGCCGAGCGGGGCGTACGAGGGGGGCGAGGGGCCCTGCATGCTGGACCGGGTCTGCCCGGAGTGCGGGCGGCTGTCGCAGGACCCCGCGCCGGTGTTCTGCAGCCGGTGCGGGGAGCGGTTCCCCGAGCGGTGAGCCGGGCGGGGGCGGCTGCGACCGGGGCGGGGGCCGTGAGTCCGGGCGGGGAGCGGCGGCGGCCGGGCCTCAGTACCCCTCGCACTCCGTGAGGTCCGGGCGTCCCGGCGGGTTCTTGTCGCCCACCAGGCCCGACAGGTTCTCCTTGTACATGTCCTCCCAGACCCGGCTGGCCAGGATCGTCCGCAGCGCCGAGCACACCTCGCCCTTCAGGACCGGCGTCCCCGGCCGCATCGCCACCCCGTAGCCCTCCGCGCCCTGGATGTTCTCCAGCCGCCGCACCTTGCCCGGGTTGGCCTCGACGTACCCGGCGAGAATGATGTCGTCCGAGGCCACCGCGTACACATCGGACTTGGGGTCCAGCAGCTTGTCCAGGCAGTCCTGGTAGGTGTTGGGCTGCGACGCCGCCATGGTGAAGCCCTGCTCCGGCAGCGCCTTCTCGTACGTCGACTCCCGCGCCGTGCACACCTCGACGCCCAGGTCCCGCAGATCGCTGGAGTCGTTGATCGTGTACGTGGCCGACTTCTCGCGGACCAGGAAGCCGCGGCTCGCCTCGTAGTACGGGCCGGCGAAGTCGACGCTGTAGCCGCCGGGCGAGGCGGTCTTGCGGTCGTCGGTGATGCTGTACGAGGCGATGACCAGGTCCACCTGCTTGGTCTTCAGCGCGGTGGACCGGTAGTCCGTGGCGACTGTGGTGAAGGCGACCTCGCCCTTGGCGTAGCCCATGCTCTCGGCGATCGCGTACGCCAGGTCGATGTCGTAACCCTTGTACGTGCGCGTCTTCCGGTCGAACTTGCTCAGCCCGGGCTGGTCGTCCTTGACGCCGATCTCCAGGGTGGGGTGCGTGTCCTTCCACCGCTCCCGCGCGCCTCTGCCGTCCGGGCCCTCGCCCCCTCCCCGCGCCGAGCCCGTACGGTCGTCGGTCTCGCCGCCCTGGCCGCCGCCCTGTGAGACCAGCCAGCCCGCGCCGGCCAGCAGCGCCACGCACACCACGGCCGCCGCTGCCTTCCAGCCCCGGTGCCGGGCGCGTGGTCCGCTCGCCGGTGGAGGGGCGGTCGGGGGAACGGCGGGCGGCGGGGGCGGAACGGCCGCACCCAGCGCGGGTGTTGCGGGGTCCGGGGTCGGCACGGCCGTCGGCGGGTGGGGCGCCGGTGCGGCCCCGCCGCCGTGCGGTACGGCGGGGTCCTCCAGCACCTCGCGGAGCATCGCCTCCGCCGCGGCCGCGTCCAGGCGCTCCCGGGGGTCGGCGATCAACAGCCCCTGGACGACCGGGGCGAGGGGCCCGGCGTACCGGAGGACGGGGTCGGGGGACTGCCGGATGTTCTCCTGGACCTCCCAGACCTCGTGCCCGGCGAAGGGCACGCGGCCCTCGACCATCTCGTACAGCGTGACGCCGAGCGCCCACAGGTCGGAGGCGGGGGTGGGGCCCGGGGAGGCGGGGGCGAAGAGTTCGGGGGCCAGGTAGGAGGGGGTGCCGATGACGCTTCCGGTCCGGGTCACCCGGTCCGCGCCCTCGAAGGTGGCGATGCCGAAGTCCACCAGGATCGCGATGCCGTCGTTGCGGACGAGGACATTGCCGGGCTTCACGTCGCGGTGGACGACCGATGCCGCGTGGACCGCCCGCAGACCCTGGAGGACCTGGAGGCCGATGGTCGCGGCCCTCGGCACGGCGAGGACCCCTTCGGCGCTCAACAGGTCCGCGACGGAACGCGCTTCGAGCAGCTTCATCACGATCCAGACCTGGTGGTCGGTCTCGACCTGGTCGTGGACCGTCACCACGTTCTGGTGCTCGATCTTGGCGATGGCCTCCGCCTCGCGCCGGGCGCGCTGCATCGCCGCCGTCTGCGTGCCGGCGGTCATGGCGTTCCGGTCGAGCAGGCCCTTCACGGCGACGAATCGGTTCAGCCGCAGGTCGTGGGCCTTCCAGACCTCGCCCATCCCGCCGCTGCCGATCCGCTCCAGCAGTTCGTAGCGGCCGTCGATGACGGTCCGGGGTGCGCCGCCCACCCGGCGGTCGTCGGGACGCCCGGCCTGCCCGCCGTCCGCCCGGCGGTCGTCGGGACGCCCGGGCTGCCCGTCGTCCGCTCTGCCGACCCTGTCTTCGTTGTGCATACGACCCCCTGTGCACTACATGGACCAGGTCAGATTAGACATCTTCTAGGCAGCCGCGCCGCCGTTGCTCTTGAGCAACTGGCCGTTGACCCACTGGCCTTCGGAGGAGCACAGGAAGTCCACCAGGTGCGCGGTGTCCTGCGGGGTGCCGATCCGGCCGAGCGGGGTGCCCTGGGCCAGGGCCTCGCGCAGGTCGTCGGTCATCCAGCCGGTGTCCACCGGGCCGGGGTTGACGACGTTCGCCGTCACCCCGAGGTGGGCCAGCTCGTGCGCGGCGGCCAGCGTGATGCGGTCCAGGGCGCCCTTGCTCGCGCCGTACGGGAGGTTGCCCACGGTGTGGTCGCTGGTGAGCGCGACGATCCGGCCGGTGGCGGTTTTGGGTGTGGTGACGGACGTGCTGCCGGCGGCGGTTCCGGATGCGGTGCGGAAGCGGAGTCCGTACTCGCGGATCAGCAGCCAGCTGGCCCGGGAGTTCACCGCGAAGTGCCGGTCGAACGCCTCCACGGTGGTGTCCAGCAGCCCCGAGTCCACCGACTCCGCGTGCGAGAGGACGAGCGCGGTCACCGGCCCGCCGAGGCGCTGTTCCGCCTCGTCGAAGATGCGCGTCGGGGCGTCGGGGTCGGACAGGTCCGCCTCGATCGCCGCCGTACGGGCCCCGGCCTCCGCCAGCTCCTCCGCGATGGACGCGGCGGCCCCCGGCTCGGCGCCCCACTCCATGCGGCGGTCGTACGGCGTCCAGTAGGTGAAGGCGACGTCCCAGCCGGAGGCCGCCAGCCGGCGCGCGATGCCCGCGCCGATGCCGATGCTGCGGCCGACGCCGGTGATCAGGGCGACGGGGCGGGCCGGGCGCAAGGCGGGCGAAGGCTGTTCGGTGATCGTCACGCGGTGATCCTTCGTGACCCGTACGCGTACGTCAATGACCTTTCCGGACACGGCGGCAACCCCGGGCTGACCTGCGGTGACTCAACTTCCTGGTGGGCCGACGCGATCTTTGTGTTTCCCCTCGGTGATCCGCGCTCCTAGCGTGGACCACGGAAACCGCAACGAACGGTACATAAGCGGTATGTATCGGAGAGAGGATCCGTCATGAGTGAGCAGCAGCAGTCGCTGAAGGGGAAGACCGCCGTCGTCGCCGGAGGCGCCAAGAACCTCGGGGGCCTGATCAGTCGCTCGCTCGGCGAGGCCGGCGCGAACGTCGTCGTCCACTACCACGGCGAGAACACCGCCGCCGATGCCGAGAAGACGGCGGAAGCCGTACGGGGCACGGGCGCGCAGGCCGTCGTCGTCCGCGAGGACCTGACCCGCGTCGAGGGGGTGCGGAGCCTCTTCGACCAGGCGCTGGACGCCTTCGGCGGGGTGGACGTCGCCGTGAACACCACCGGGATGGTGCTGCGGAAGCCGATCGGCGAGACGACCGAGGAGGAGTACGACCGCATGTTCGCGATCAACTCCAAGGCGGCGTACTTCTTCCTCCAGGAGGCGGGGGCCCGCCTCAACGACGGTGGCCGGATCGTCAGCCTGGTGACGTCCCTGCTCGCCGCGTTCACGGACGGGTACTCCACCTACGCGGGCGCGAAGGCCCCGCTGGAGCACTTCACCCGCGCGGCGGCCAAGGAGTTCGCGCCGCGCGGCATCGCGGTGAACAATGTGGCCCCGGGGCCGATGGACACGCCGTTCTTCTACCCGCAGGAGACGCCGGAGCGGGTGGAGTTCCACAAGTCCCAGGCGATGGGCGGCCGGTTGACGGAGATCGAGGACATCGCGCCGCTGGTGAAGTTCCTCGTCACCGAGGGCGGCTGGATCACCGGTCAGACCATCTTCGCCAACGGCGGTTACACGGTCCGCTGATCCTTTCCTTTTCGGACGTACGGGAGGACGGTCCGCGTGACCCTGGACCTGCACAAGCTGGAACACCTCGTCGCCGTGGCGGAGGAGGGCGGGTTCACCCGGGCGGCCGAACGGCTGCACCTGAGCCAGCAGGCGCTGAGCACCTCCATCCGCACCCTGGAGCGGTACGTCGGCGTCCAGCTGCTGGACCGGGGCCACCAGCACGTCACCCCGACCCCGGCCGGGCAGGCCCTCATCGACGACGCCCGTGCCCTCGGCGCCCAAGCGCTCGCCGCCCTGGACCGGGCCCGCCGCATCGGGCGCGGCCAGGCCGGGCATCTGCGGATCGGCCACACCCCGGCGGTCACGGCCGAGGAGGTCGTGGAGCTGCTGACCCGGGCGGGCACGGAAGAGCAGGGCATCCAGGCGCACGTCCGCCAGCTCTTCCCCGACGAGCTGCGCGAGCAACTCCTCACGGGCGCCTGCGACCTGGGCCTGAGCCGGGCCATGCCCGCCGACACCGGTCTGACCCGGGCCCGGATCGCCGAACACCGCCTGCGGGTCGCCGTCCCCGCCGGTCACCCGCTCGCCGCCAGGACCGCGGTGGCCCTGGCCGATCTGCGCGGCGAGCCGCTCACGGTGTGGGGCGAGCCGGGCTCGTCCGCGTACACGGACCTCCTGATCGGCCTGTGCCGTCAGGCGGGCGTGGAGCCGGACACCCGGCGCAACCCGGTCCAGGGCACCCCGCCGGTCACCGCCGTCACCGCGACCGGCCGCCTCGCCTTCGTCACGACGCCCCCGGGGCCGGCGGCGGGCGGCGCGGCTCACGTCGTGGACCTGGACCCGCAGGTGCACGTCCCGGTCCACGCGCTGTGGCCCGCGCACACGACGTGCCCGGGGCGGGACCTGTTCCTCGAACGGACCGCGGGGGAGCGGGGAAGCGGCTCTCCCGCGGAGTGACGAGACCGGGGGTGCGCACCTTGGCGGCCGCCCCCCCCGTGCCCTGTCGCGACCGTCACCGGGACGGCCCGGCCGCCCCGCAGATCACTGTGTGGCCGAGCCGGGCCGTGGCGAGCAGGTCCTCGCGGTCCGCACCGAGATTGGCCCGGGCCGACAGCCCGTGCCAGATCGACTGGATGAGCCCGGTCAGAGCCGAGGCGTCCGTGTCCCCGGGCAACTCGCCTTTCTCGACGGCGCGTTCGACGCGCGCCCGGAGGACGCGCTCGTTGTGGCCCTGGAGTTCGGCGAAGTAGGCGCTGGTGTCGAGGGTGCTGGTGCTGTCGGCCATGGCGGCGCTGCTGAGCAGACAGCCGGGGTGTTCGTCGTCCGGCCGGGTGAACTCGTGGACGGAGTCGATCAGGACGCGCTCGACGACGGTCCGGAACTCCGTCGCTTCGACGGCCTGTTGGTAGATCTCGCGGTAGCGCTCGGCGTAGGTCCGGACGGCCTCCTCGAACAGCTCGGCCTTGCTGCCGAAGGCTCCGTAGAGGCTGGAGGTGGAAAGGCCGAGCCGTGCGGTCAGATCACGGGTCGAGGTGCCCGAGTACCCGCGACGCCAGAAGAGGCGGGCGGCGTCGAGGAGCGCGCGGTCGCGGTCGAAGGCTCGTGGGCGTCCACGTTTCGGCTGAGGCACCCTTGCATTATAGAGCGATCGCACCATAATGAATTTATGGAGCAATCGATTCAGAAGAAGTTCCCGGTCGGCGACGGCAGCTGGATCACGGTCGACGTGTACGGCGATCCGGACGCCCCGGGCCTCGTCGTCGTCCCGGGCGCGATGAGCGACGCCCTCGGATGGCGCGCCGTCGCGACCGCCGTGGACGCGTGGCCGTCGGTGGCGGTCGTCAACCGCCGCGGCCGTGCGCCCTCGGGCCCGATGACCGCCGCCTACTCCCTGCGCACCGAGGTGGCGGACCTCGGGGTGGTCCTCGACGGGCTCGGCGGCGCCCGGACCCTCTTCGGCTGGAGTTACGGCGGCCTCATCGCCCTGCTGGCCGCGGACGAACGGCCGCTGCGCCAGGTGATCGCGTACGAGCCGGTGATAAGGCCGTTCGGCCTCGACGTGCTCCCGGACCTCAAGGCGGCCGACGAGGCGGCGGACCGGGACACGGCCGTGGAGATCGTGCACCGGCGGATCGCCGGTCTCGACAAGCCGGTCGTCGACGCTCTGCGCGCCGACCGCGAGGCGTGGGAGGCCCTGCGTGGCCTGGCCGCTCCCCTTTATGCCGAGCTGGCCGCGCTGTACGGGGAGCCCGCGCCGGACGCCCTCGCCCGGCGGGCGGACCGCGTCGACCTGATCGTCGGCGGGGCCAGCCGGGGTACGGCTCCCTACGGAACATCCTTCGAGGACGTCGCGCGGCGCGTCCCCGCCGCCGAGGTGCACGAGCTGCCCGGCCAGGGGCACATGGCCCACCTCCAGGGTCCGGCGGAGCTGGCCCGGCTGCTTGAGGGGCTGGCCGCCGCACGGTGAGCGCGGCGGGGACGCGCCCGACATGCGGGGGCGGGCCCGCGGACAGAGACTCGGTGGGAAATCTCCGGGACGTCCGTTCCCGGACGCACCGAGGAGGAACACCATGACCGCATCGATCAGCGACCCGGTGGTGGAGAAGTTCATCGCCACGGTGAACGCGGGCGACAAGGACGCCTTCTTCGCCGATGTCCTCACCGAGGACGCCACCATGTCCGACGACGGCAGCGAACGGGACCTGGCGGCCTGGACGGAGAAGGAGATCTTCTCCCCGAAGGCCAACGGACGTATGAAGGTCGTGGACGCCTCCGACGACGGCCGGTTCCTCGTCGTCGACTACACGAACGACACCTGGGGCACGATGCGGACCCGCTGGGTCTTCACGGTCACCGGCGACCGCGTCAGCCGCTTCGAGACGGGCCAGGCACCGTCCTAGCCCTGCTGTCCGGCTCCGGTCACAGGCGGCGGTAGGTGCGGCCGCCGCGCCGGGGGAGGGCCGCCGGGTCGTCGGGACCGGTCCGGGTGGCCTTCAGCGCGAGGTGGACCTCGGCGCGCACGGTGGCGTCGGCGAGGTTCTGCGCGAGGTGTTCGGCGCACTGGGTGAGCCAGTTGGCCAGGGTGGTGCGGTGGACGTGCAGCTCGGCCGCGGCGGGGGCGGTTCTGGCGTGGTGCCGCAGCCAGCAGGTCAGCGCGATCCGCAGATGCGGCTCCAGACCGCCGACCAGGCCGTGGGCCCAGGCCCGTACCGCCTCGGTGTCCAGCAGGCCGGCGGGCAACGCCTCCAGCCGGGCGGGGTCGCCGTCCCCGTGCTCGCTCTTGTCGGGGTCGGCGGGGGCGGGCGCGCGGAGGGCGAGCAGCAGGTGCGCCCGTACGGTGGCGTCCTCCAGGTCGGCGCGGAGCAGCCGGGAGAGTTCGCGTATCCGGGCCCGGACCGTGCCGGCGGACAGGCCGAGCGCCGCGGCGGCCCGGGGCTTGCTGCCGGTGCGGAGCCAGACGAGGAGCAGGTGCTGCTGGGCCGTGCTCAGCGGGTGCAGCACGGCTCCGGCCCAGCGGGCGTACGGGCCGGTGGGCAGCAGGGGGGCGAGCCGGGAGGCGCCGACGGCGTCGGCGGGGACGATACGGCGGTCGGGGGTGGCGCTGTGCCGGGCGGCGGCGGCGTCGCTGTGGGCGGTGGGCATCTCGGCCAGGGGCAGCGGTCCGGCCATGCCCGCGAGCAGGTGGTGCCGCTCGCTGACCCGGGAGACCAGGCGCAGGATCCGCCCGTCGTCACCGCCGTGGTGGAGCTCGGCGACGACGAGTTCGCCGTCCAGCCGGCCCAGCAGGGTGCAGGCCTCCGCGTGCGGGGCGAGCGAGGGGCGCACGGCCCGCCAGAGCACCTGGTGGGCCGTGGGGACGTCGGCGCCGGTCAGCCGGTAGACCGTGACATGCGTGTGCCCGCTCCCGCCCAGGGTGTCGGCGACGGCGGTGATGTGGCCGGCCAGCAGCAGCCGGACGAGCGTGGTGTGCAGCCGCATCTGCTCGCCCCGCAGCTCCGCCGCCCGCTGACCGCGCACCTCCAGGAGGGCGGCGGTGGTCGTGGCGACGTGGGAGGCGTGCTCCGAGGGCGCGGCGGGCCCGGGAGCCAGGACGAGGACGGCCCCGGCCGCCGGGCGCTGGACGCAGTACGGGTGTTCCTGCGGGGCGGCGGCCGCGTGCACCCCCTCGGCGGCCGCGGCGGCGGGGGTGCTGTAGACGGCGCCGGCGATCGGGTCGGCCAGCACCGCCCACCCCTGGACCAGCAACGCGGCCTCGGCGATCAGATGCGCCCCGGACCGGGTGGCCGCCCGCAGCAGCCGGTCCGCCGCCTCCTGCCCGTACCGGGCGCCGTCCGGGCAGGCGGCCTCGCGGCCGGTCGTGCCTGTGGTGCTCATGGGCGAGCCTCTGCGGGCCGAGCGCGCCGCGCACGGGGAAACCCCGTACGCGGCACGGCAGTTGCGAACATGGTCCGGACACCCCCTAGGGGATGCGGGCGACCGCGCCCCACCCGGCCCGGGCCGTGGTGGTGCCGGTGTTCGCGTCGGGCCGCCAGTTCGGCCAGGACACCATCCCCGGATCCACCATCTCCAGCCCGTCGAAGAACGCGATGGTGGTCTCCGGCTCCCGGAAGATGTACGGGATCGCGCCGCTCGCGTTGTACTCGTCCTGCACGGCCCGGTGGGCCTCGTCGGAGGCGGTGGAGTGGCTGAGCGAGAGGTAGCTGCCGGAGGGCAGGCGCTCCACCAGCCGCCGGACCAGGGACAGCGCGTCGTCCCAGTCCACGATGTGCCCGAGGACGTCACTGATGACGAGCGCGACCGGCTGCGTCAGGTCCAGGGTCTTGGCGGCCCCGGTGAGGACGGTCTCGGTGTCGCGCATGTCCGCCTCGACGTAGGCGGTCGCACCCTCGGGCGCGCTGGTCAGCAGCGCGTGGACGTGCAGCAGCACCAGGGGGTCGTGGTCGACGTAGACGATCCGGGACTCCGGGGCTATCCGCTGGGCGACCTCGTGGGTGTTGTTCGCGGTCGGCAGCCCCGCACCGACGTCGAGGAACTGCCGGATCCCGGCGTCCCGGGCGAGATAGGTGACGGTACGGCGGAGGAAGTCCCGGGACTCCTTCGCGAACGTCTCGATCAGCGGGTACTTCTCCCGGTAGGCGTCGCCCGCCGCCCGGTCCGCCGGGAAGTTGTCCTTGCCGCCGAGCCAGTAGTTCCAGACACGTGCGGAGTGCGCGACGCTCGTGTCGATCTGCGCGGGCAGTTCAGGCCCATTTCCGGTCGTACTCATCCTGTAGTACCTCTCTGGTTCGGGCCGGCCGTACCGCCATCACGCACGACACGTCCAGCATTCCCTGATACGTCTGCACGGGGTGCGGGCTGTCCCACACCTCCGCCGTGCCGGGCAGCCCGCCTTCCCGCACCACATGGTCCGCGATCTCCCGGATCTCCACCCGGTACAGGCTCAGCGCCGGGACGCCGGTGAGCGGGTGCGGCGGGGCGTACTCGGGATGCAGCTGCATCGTCACATCCCCGCGCTCAGCGGTCTGTTGGAGCATCCTGACCTGCTCCCGCATCACCTCGTCACTGCCCACGCGGCAGCGCAGCGCGGTGACGGGCAGGACGGCCCAGAGTCTGGTCTGCTGCTCCTGGAGCCGTTTCTGGCGCTCCACCAGGAAATCGGCCCGCCGCTGCCGCGCGGCGGCGTCCCGGTCGGGGAACATGACCTCGTCCACGGCCATCGCGTACGCCGGGGTCCGCAACAGCAGCGGAACCAGCGCCGGATGCCAGGTGCGGACGACGCTCGCCGCGGACTCCACGCTCATGAGGTCCATCAGCCAGGGGGCCATCGCATCCCGCCACGGATGCCACCAGCCCGGCATGTTGGCCGCGTTGAGCCGCCCCATGATGTCGTCGGTCTCCACCGCGCCCGCCCCGTAGAGGTCGAGCAGGGCCGACACCTGCCCCACGTCGAGCGAGGTCTGCGCCTGTTCCAGCCGTCGCAGCGTCGAGGGATGCCACCCCAACTGCGAGGCCGCCTGCGGTACGGAGAGTCCGGCGCCCTCCCGCAGGTGCCGCAGGCGGGCCACCAGGACCAGGTGCCGTGCCGTACGGCCCGACCGCTCGCGCGCCACGGCTTTCCCCTCCCCGCTCCGGCTCGATCTGACCGACATTCCGCGCAGTCTGCGCCAAGTGCACACAGCGCACCTTGCGACGCCCGCACGCCGCTCCCAAGGTAAGCATGTCCGACTCCATCACACGCCAACTCGGTGAGACCGGGCCGATCTTGCCCCCTGCCCCCGCCGCCTCGGCCACCGCCCCGGCCCTCACGTGTACTGCCGTCCCGTGCACCGTCGTTCCGGCGGCCCGTTCTCTGGAGCCCACCGCATGAACCACCCGACCGGCCTGACCGACCCGACTCCGCTGAACCGCCTGGCCGACGTGACCCCCCTAACCCACCCCAAGCTCCGGTCCGTCGTCGTGGCCCCGCGGCCCACCCAGGCCCGCCCGCTCGACCTGCGCGTCCGCGCCCAGCGCATCCAGATCGACGAACTCGTCGTCGACGACCCCCGCCAGGTGCTCGCCCACGCCCGGCAGGCCGCCCTCGACGACCCCGACACGGCCGAGCAGCTCGGCTACAGCCCCACCGCCCCCCTGCCGCTCCCGGCCGCGGCCGCGCTGCTGTGCGCGCTCTACGAGACCGACGCCCTCACCGCCATGGGCCTGCGCCTCACCCGCCACACCACCCGCGTCTCCGCCTCGAACCAGCAGACGGAGCCGGTCTCTCTGGTGCGGTCCACGGCTCCGGACCCGGAGAGCTGATCTCCCCGGAGGACAGGCCCGTTACGCCGCTCGACCCCGGCCGGCCCCGGCGTGGACGGTGCCGGAATGGACGGTGCCGTGCGGCACGTCATGCCGACGCGAACACCAGGTGGCTCCAGCGGACGCCGCCCCGGCCGTGAAGACACGAACGCCTCGGCCGATCTCTCGTACGTCATGCGGCGCATGGCCGAGCACGCCCGAGCGGGCGACACCACGCGCAAGGCCGAGGACTCGGCCCTGGCCGCCGAACGGGAACGAGCCCTCTACGCGGCCATCAAGGAGTTCCGCCTGTCGGCCCGCGCCGCCATCGGCCAGACGGTCTGACGGCACGGTCGGCCGGGGCCCGCATCGAACACCCTTCGCGGGCCCCGGCCGGGTGCTACGACGCGGCGAACTCCACGAACGACGTCCAGGTGCCGGGGGAGACGGCGAGCGCGGGGACGGTGAGGTCCTTGGAGTCGCGGATGTGGACGGTGTGGGGGCAGGTGGCTACCTCTACGCAGTCGCCGCCCTGGGGGCCGCTGTACGTGGACTTGGACCAGGTGAGCGCTACCTCTACGCAGTTGCCGCCCTCGCTGCCGCTGTAGCTGGACTTGAACCAGTGGAGGTCGGTGCTCATAGTTCCTCTGCCATCTTCTCGATCGTTTCCAGCGTCCTCTCCGGAGTGTATGCCTGGGCCCGGGTGACGCCATACTGGCCGAACAGGTTGCCCAGCTCCGGATGTTCGGTGAGGAAGAAGCTGCCGCCCTGCCCCTCGATATAGGCGAGCTGCTGGCGCTTGTCGGTCTCCAGCAGGACGAAGGGGCCGTCCAGCGCGGCATGGTCCTCGCGGTACGGGTCCATCAGCTGGATGCGTACATGCCGGAGCCGTGCCACCTCGGCGAGGTGGTGGAGCTGGGCCTTCATCACGCGACGGCCGCCGATCGGCCGGGTCAGCACGATCATCTCCAGGACGAAACTGATGTCGCGCAGCGGCCTGCGGGACAACAGCTTCTGCCGTTCGAGGCGAGCGGCCACCTTCGCCTCGATCTCATCGTCGTCATAGGTGGGGTAGTGGCTCGCAAAGACGGCCCGGGCGTACGCCTCCGTCTGGAGCAGACCAGCCGCCGCTCATCGAACTCGATCCACCAGACTTCGCCACGTTGCACATGTCCTCCTGACACGGGAGGTGGTGGGCGCGGGTCACAGCGTAGATCCTGCCCGTTGGCAGGAGGCGTTCGAGGGCCTGATTCCACGGCACCGCGCACGTCCCGTGGTCCCTTCCGTGCGCCCCGGTGCCGGACGATCGCCTCGTCATCGCGGTGACGTGGCATGACGGGCCGTGGCACAGTCGCCGCATGTCCAACGACATCGCCTACCCCGTCTTCCGTACCCCCGACCGTGCCCTCGCCCTGAGCACTGCGCGTCGTCTCGTGGAGTTCGGTCGGTGGGAGCACTCCGAGGTCTACGTGTACGCAGAGCTCCCCTCCGTCGCCGAGGTGCGGCGGATGGCGCAGGAGCTGCCCGGGGGGTGGTTCCGGGGGCAGGAGGAGTACGGGGAGTTCGACGGGGTGCCGTTCGAGGATCAGCCCGCTCTGGTCGTCGGCATCAGGGGGCCGGATCTGCCGGCCGACCCGGCCGCGTACGAAGGGAGGTTGCCGGTGGAGTACGAACAGGAAGACCTGCCGGTCGGCAGCATCGAGGATGCCTTCACGGCGGCCGTAGGCCCGCACAGGGGCTACGTCAACTGGGAGTCGCTGTGCTGGCCGGACGCGCCGGACGTGGGCTTTTACGGCGAGTCCAAGCACGCCGAAGTGACGCTGCTCCTCAACACGCCCACCCGTGAACTCGACGAACCCGCTGACGACCACACCGTCCTCGTCCACGTCCGCAGCGTCGTCTTCGACGGCCGCCAGACGCAGGAGCCGTACGCGCACTGGCTCGCCGAGCAGGTGGGTCTCACGGTCATCGGGCCCGGGCAGCGGTCGTGAAGTCGGCCGGGGCGGCGGCTTCCGCAACTCCTCAGTGGGGAGCCGCAACCTCGCGCACCTAGCCGGTGGGCCGGACCGCCAGCGATGAGTCAAGAGACCGGTCATGGCGCGCACGCCGTGGCCGATCGCGCGCTCGTCGGCCGCGAACTCAGGAGAGTGCGGCGCACCGTCGATCCGGGGTGTCTGCGACGCCGAGGAAGAGCTGCGCGCCGGGAGCCTCTTTGAGGAACAGCGCGAAGTCCTCGCAGTTGTAGGGCCACGACGCCTCCGCCGTGCGGCGTAGGTCCGCCGCCCGATGCGGCAGGGGTGCGGCGCGCCATATTCTCCCCGCATGACGGCAGTTGACTCCCCTCGCAGCGGTCCCCGTAGCCCGGAGCAGCGCAAGCGTGAGGTGCTTGAGCGGCTCGTCCGGGACAACGACGTATGGGTCGCCACGGCCGACGCCACCGGCGAGCCGTGCCTTGTTCCGCTGGCTTTCTGGTGGGACGGCCAGGCGGTGTGGCTGGCCACCCGGGACACCAACCCGACCGGGCGCAATCTGTGCTCCTCGGGGCGGGTCCGGCTCAGTTTCGGCCATACCCGGGACGTGGTCCTGGTCCACGGCACCGCGCGCATGCTGACCCGGGAGGAGCTTCCGGCCGAGGTCGGCGACGCGTTCGCCGCCAAGGACGGCTGGGATCCTCGCAAGGACCACCCGTCGTACGTCTTCTTCCGGGTCACCCCGCAGGTCCTGCAGGCGTACGGAACGGTGCCCGAGATGACCGGACGGACCCTGATGCGCGACGGGCAGTGGCTGGTCTAGGCGGGCCTCGCCGGAGCGCGGCTCAGAGCACCCCTCCGTTGGCACGGATGTTCTGGCCCGTCAGCCAGCGTCCGTCCGGCCCCGTCAGGAACGCGACCACGTCCGCCAGGTCCTCCGGTTGGCCCAGGCGTCCCAGCGAGGTCATTCCGATGGCCGTCGCCAGCTTCTCCGGCTCGTTGGCCGCGTTCAGCAGGTCGGTGTCCGTGGCACCGGGGGACACGGTGTTGACCGTGATGCCGCGTGCGCCCAGCTCGCGCGACGCCACCAGGGTCAGTTGTTCGAGGGCCCCCTTGCTGGCCGCGTAGGGGGCGTTGCCGGGGGCGGGGAACACGGTGTTGAGGGTGGAGATGTTCACGATGCGTCCGCCGTCCCGCATGTGCCGTGCGGCGTAACGCACGGTGAGGAAGACCGCTTTGGCGTTGACGGCCATCACCCTGTCGAAATCAGCCTCGGCCGTCTCCGCGATGGGGACGACCTCGGTGTGCAGGGCCGCGTTGTTGACCAGGATGTCCAGGCCGCCGAGTTGCCGTTCGGCGGTGGCCAACAACTCCTCGGCCGCGCCCGTTTCGGCCAGGTCCCGTTGCACCGCGATGACCTTCCCGCCGGCCGCCGCGGCCTGCCGTACGACCTCGTTCGCGGCATCCCGGCTCTGCGCGTAGTTGAAGACCACCGCCGCGCCGTCCCGTGCGAGCCGCAGCACGACAGCTCGACCGATCCCCCGTGAGCCGCCGGTGACGACGGCTGCTTTGCCTGTGAGCGCTGTCATGTCTCTCCTGCCTAGATACGGCGTCTGTTGCGCACAACCGAGCCCTACCCACTCAGCGGCTCAGCGGCATCGTCCTGGCGGGCGCACCATGAAGACGTCGATCGGGTCCTGCGCTTCCCTGACGAATCCGTGGCGCTCGTAGAGCCGGCGGGCGGCACTGCCCCGCAGAACGTTCAGGCCCACGGTCATGCCCTGCGCGTCCGTTCGCTCCAGCACCGTGCGCCACCGCGCGGAGTATTCCAGTCGGCCTGCTCCGAGGGCGAGGTCAGAGAGCTCGGTAGATGTCTCGACGGTGGCCGACGGTCAGCACCCAGACGATGAGCCGACCGTCCTCCACCGTGTAGACGGCCCGGTAGTCACCCACTCGGAGACACCAGCGTGCGTGATGGCTCTGGAGCGGCTTGACGTCGAATGCGGCGAGGTCCCCCGCGTCCAGGGCCTTCTGGAGGTCTGCCAGACGGCCGAGGATGCGTCGGGCTTCCGGCAGCGGAATCTTGAGCAGGTCCCGCTGGGCGTGGGCCGTGAATCGAGTGACGTGGCCCATGGGTCAGTTGGCCGACCGGAGAAGTGCGGCCATCTCTTCGAGGGACACCGATCCCTCAGTTCCTTCGGCCTCCGCCTTGTCTGCCAGTCGGTTGAGCCATTCGTCCTCGTACCGCTCGGCGGCCTCGCGCAGGCGTCGGTACTCGTCGATGTCCACGATGACCGCTTCGCTCTTGCCTCGGCGGGTGATGATCGTGGGCGTCTCGTCACGGCGGGCGCGGTCGATGACGTCCGCGAGGTGCTTGCGTACCTCTGCCATGGATTCGGTCACGGGCTCACTCATGAAAATCAATGTAGCAGATGTACATCTGTTGCACGCCGAGGGTGAAGGGGGTGCCACGCTCTGCGGTACTGTGATCGTGTCATCACGCTCTGTGTGGTCAGTCGAAGAGGCACATAGAGCGGCCCCCGGGGGTGTTTGCGCACCAACCCGAGGGCCTTCACCACTAGTGGATCAGGAGTCCACCCGCGATGCTTTCGCATGTTATCCCGCCCCCTCGTGGCTACACGAAGGCCTCCAACAGCGTGGTGCGTCATCCGCGTATCGGCAGCGACGCGAAGATCCTGATCCTCTACGTCCAGGGGCTCCCCGAAGAGGACCGGGACAAGGCCTTGGGCGAGCATGCCCGTGCCATCCGTATGACCGGTCGCGCCTACCAGAAGGCCAAGGCCGACCTCGTGACGTACGGGTATGTGCACGAGAAGCGGGAGCCCGTCGCCGGAGGGCGCTGGCGGACCGTCCAGGTCTTCAGCAACGAGCCATTGACGGACGAGCAGGCCGCGCGGCTCCGGGCCGGTGTTCCCGCCGACGGGTACGAGAGCACGGGCGGTTCCGCCGTGCCGGACACGTGGCCCGCTCCGAGTGCGCACTTTCCGACCGTCGGTGAGCCGACCGGTCGGATGGCCGGTGGTCAATTACCCGCGGACGAAGAACAGGGCGAAAACTCTTCCCACCCACCCACCGAAGCGGCCGAGGCGGAGGAAGTCCCCGGGGAACCGGAAGCGCCCTCGCAGGAGGAACTCGCACTCGCCGAGCGCGTGTTGCTCTCGCTCAGGCACCAGGCCCGGCAGCTCACCCTCGGAGTGTGCGAGGCCCGCAAGCTCGCCGCGCTCGCCGCCGAGTGGCTGCGACGGGGCGTCAGCGCCGGGGAACTGCGACTGGCGCTCAGCGGCGCGCTGCCGCCGGAAGGGGTACGTACGGCCTTCGGGTTCCTGGCGCACCGGTTGGTGGAGAAGTTGCCCCCGCGCCCGGAGGAGACGGCGGACCTGGGGGATCCGGTGGCGGCGGGATCCGCTCAGCCACCGCCGTCACGGCCCCTGCCCCTGCCCCTGATCGCCTGTGACGGGCCCGGCGAGGAGCACATGTTCCGGCCGCACGAATCATGGGTCACCACCTGCGGGCCCTGCCACCGCGATCAGCAACGCGCCTACTGGGCCGACCTGATGGTCCGGGCCGAGGCAGACCCCGCGCCCCCGCCGCCTTCCTGGCGGGAGCGCGTCGCTATCGAGATCCAGGCGGACGAGATCGCTTCCGGCTACGGAACCCGGGCCACCGCCACGTAGATGCCGCTGAGCTCCTGGGTGGGCGCGGGGGTGCCCTTGAACCACTCCGGGGCCTTCACCAGGCCGGGGGCGGCGATCTCCAGGCCCTCGAAGAACCGGGAGAACTCCTCACGGGTCCGCAGGGCCAGCTGGATGCCGCCCTTCTTGTACTCGTCCTCGCTCTGCTGCCCCAGCTCCTCGTTCACGTCGGACGCGCCCTGGGACAGCACGACGTAGCTGCCGGGCGCCATGGCGCTGGTGAACGTGCGGACGATGCCGATCGGGTCCTCGGCGTCCGGCAGGAAGTGGAGGAGGCCGAGCAGCGACAGGGCGATCGGGCGGTCGAAGTCCAGGGTCTCGCGGGCCGCGTCGAGGATGATCGCGGGCTCACGGACGTCGGCGTGGACGTAGTCCGTCACGCCCTCCGGCCGGCTGACCAGCAGCGCTTCCGCGTGGCGCAGGACGATGGGGTCGTTGTCGCAGTAGACGACCCGGGCGGAGGGGTGGATCTCCTGGGCGGTCTGGTGCAGGTTCGGCTCGGTGGGGATGCCCGTCCCGATGTCCAGGAACTGCGTCACGCCCTCGCCCGCCAGCCAGGCCGTCGCGCGGTTCATGAAGGAGCGCTGCTGGTGGGCGCCGACCTTCGCCTCGATGGGCAGGAGCTCGGCCACCTTCTGGTCCACCGGGTAGTTGTCCTTGCCGCCGAGCAGCGCGTCGTAGACCCGGGCCGAGTGGGGCTTGCTGGTGTCGATCGGGGGGTGAGGCGCCTGTGCCGTCATGCCGAACTCCAGATACACGTGGTGTGGACCATTCAGTCGACGCAGTCTGCCACAGCAACCCCGTTGCGACGCACGTGTGTTCGCTCGTCGCGTGGGGGCGGGAGGGGGAGACCCGGCCAAGGGTTCCCTTGGGCGCAGCTTCTCGATCCACTCGTGACCGGGGCGTTGCGAGGGCCGTGAATCTGCTCACCCGCGCCGGTCCGTGCTTTGACCTCGTGCGCGTGCGCGCCCAGGATCGACGCTGTGAACCCTGACTCGCCCCAGCCCCAGCCCCAGCCCCAGCCCCAGCCCCAGCCCCAGCCTTCGTCCCCTTGGGCCCCGCCGTCGTCATCCGGCGAGCCGCCGCGCCCGTCGGAACAGGCCTGGCAGGGCGGGCAAGCCTGGCAGGGCGGGCAGGGCTGGGACAGGCCCCCGGAGTGGAGCCGCCCGCCGAGCGGTCCGGTGCGGGCGCCCTCGGGATCCCGCTACGACGAGCAGGGGCGCAACGGCCAGGGCGGACGGTTCGGCTGGCTGGGCGAGCTGTCGGTCGTCGTGGTGCTGGTCGTGGTGGGCGTACTGGTCGTCAGCATCATCGGGTTGGTCGTCGCGGAGCTGCTGGGCGCGGGGCCCGCCTCGGCGGACAGCGAACTCTTCTTCGAGGACCCGGTCGCGGACCTGGTCGTCCAGCTCCTCGGCATCGCGATCGGCATACCCATCGTCCTCCTGGCCGTCCGGCTGCTGGGCCGGCGCCCGGCCGGGACCGTCTCCTCCGTCGTCGGGCGGCTGCGCTGGGGCTGGCTCGGGCGGTGCGCCGCCGTGGGCTTCCCGCTGATGATCGTGCAGATCGGCCTGCTGATCGCGTGGACCTGGAACGACGAGCCGGTCGGGGAGTCGGGGAGCGGCTTCCCGGGATGGCCCGTCTTTCTGCTGAGCCTGACCGTGATCCTGGCGCTCGTCCCGTTCCAGGCCGCCGCCGAGGAGTACGTCTTCCGGGGCTGGCTGGTCCAGGTGATGGGCCGGGTCGTACGTACACCCTGGCCCGCGATCGTCGTCGCGTCCCTGCTGTTCGCCCTGGCCCACGGGTTCGGTGAACTCTCCGGGTTCCTCCTGCTGTTGTACTCGGCGCTGTGGTGGGGCTGGCTGGTGATCCGTACCGGCGGGCTCGAAGCCGTGATCGTCATGCACGTCGCGAACAACCTGCTGGCCTTCGGCCTGGCGGCCGGCTTCGGCGAACTGGCCAGCACGGAGACCGCCGCCGACGCGCCCTGGCAGGCCATGGCGGCCGAACTCGTCTTCGCCCCGCTGTACTGCCTCACCATGGCCCGGATCGCCGGCCGCCGCGGGATCGAGCGGGTGAGCCCTTGACCGGTGCAGGCCGTACGCGGGGTCCGTGGAAGGCTCTGGGCCCTGATCAACCTGTGGATGCGGCGCAGGCTGATCGCCGAGGCGTCCTCGTACCCCTGCTGGCCGCCGGCCATGACGCTGACACGGCCGCGGCCGAGAAGCCGAAGAGCAGGGCCGCCGCCCCGAAGGCTTTGGGCAGCGGGTGGGGCCGGTTCCGCAGCAGCAGCACGACCACCAGGGCGCACGCCGGTTCAGCCGCCCCGCTGAGATGCGGGAGAAGTCCCATCAACGGCGTCGGCATGGCACCCGTTCATTTTGTCAGTGGCTCGGGGAGCCACACCCGTTTCAGAACCGCACGGTCAACTGCGCGCGGACGTGGGCCCGCAGCACCTCCGCCATGTCCGTCGCGCAGTCGCTGATCAGCCACTGGATCTGGAGGCCGTCCATCAGCGCGATGAGCTGCTGCGCGGCGGCCGACGGATCGACGTCGTCCCGGAGTTCGCCCGCCTCCCGGGCCTGGAGATAGGCGCGTTCGGTGTTGGCCACGGACGTACGGTAGCGGGCCTCGAAGTACGCGTGCGCCGGGTGGTCGGGGGCCGTGGCCTCCGCCGCGACCACCGAGAACAGCTCCACGATCCCGCGCCGCTTGGCGTTCAGCTCGGCGAGGTCCACCAGTCGGCGCAGATGGTCCACGCCCTGGGTGACGCCGAGCGCCAGCCACTCGTCGTCCACGTCGTCGCGCCGCTGGAGTACGGCGAGGAGCAGCGCCTCCTTCGTCGGGAAGTGGTGCAGGAGTCCGGGGTGGGAGATGCCGCACCGGGTGGCGATGACACGGAGCGACGCGCCCCGGTAGCCGGCCTCGCCGAACAGGGCCATCGCCTGGTCGAGGATCTCGATCCGCTTGGCCCGGCCCTTGGCGTAGCCGCGCCGGGTTTCCGGGGTCACGCGTATTCACCCGCTGTCATCGCCACGCCTCTCGTTCCGCCCCAGATTCTCACAGGGGCGAATACTTACCAAGCGGTCGGGATTGAGCGTACGGTACTGCGAGTGCCGCCGTGGTCGTGATGGCTGCCGTAGCCGTCGTAGCCGTCATAGCCGTCATAGCCGTCGTGAAAGGAAGTCCTGTGGGTCTCAAGCCGCCGTACCTCGACCCCGCGCTGCCCGTCGCGGAGCGGGTCGCCGACCTCCTGGGGCGCATGACGCTGCCCGAGAAGGTGGGCCAGATGCTTCAGCTCAACGCCAAGGAGGGCGTGCGGCACCTCGTCGAGGACCTGCACGCGGGCTCGATCCTGCACGCCTCGCCGGAGCGGGTGCGCGAGGCCGCCGCGCTCACCGCGAAGACCCGGCTGCGCATCCCGCTGCTCGTCGCGGAGGACTGCATCCACGGGCACTCGTTCTGGGAGGGGGCCACGATCTACCCGACGCAGCTCGGGATGGCCGCCACCTGGGATCCGGAGCTGGTGGAGCGGATCGCGCGGGCGACGGCGGTCGAGGTCGCGGCGACCGGGGTGCACTGGACGTTCTCGCCGGTGCTCTGCATCACCCGGGACCTGCGGTGGGGCCGGGTGAGTGAGACCTTCGGCGAAGATCCCTTCCTCATCGGTGAGTTGGCCTCCGCGATGGTGCGCGGCTATCAGGGTGACGGCCTCGACGACCCGACCGCGATCCTGGCCTGCGCCAAGCACTTCGCCGGGTACTCCGAGACCCAGGGCGGCCGGGACGCCAGCGAGGCGGACATCTCGCGCCGCAAGCTGCGCTCCTGGTTCCTGCCGCCGTTCGAGCGGGTCGCGAAGGAGGGGTGCCGGACGTTCATGCTCGGCTACCAGTCGATGGACGGCGTGCCGATCACCGTCAACAACTGGCTGCTCAACGAGGTGTTGCGCGGCGAGTGGGGCTACACCGGGACCTTGGTCACCGACTGGGACAACGTCGGCCGCATGGTGTGGGAGCAGAAGGTCTACGCCGACTACGCGCAGGCGTCGGCCGCGGCGGTCCGCGCGGGCAACGACATGGTGATGACCACGTCGAACTTCTTCGCGGGGGCCCAGGAGGCCGTGGCCCAGGGCGCGTTGACGGAGAAGGAGATCGACGCCGCCGTACGCCGCATCCTGACGCTCAAGTTCGAGCTGGGCCTCTTCGAGGACCCGCGCCACCCCGACTCCGCCCGGCAGGCCGAGGTCATCGGCAGCGGGGCGCACGCGGTGCTGAACCTGGAGGCGGCCCGCCGCTCGCTGGTCCTGCTGGCCAACGACGGCACGCTGCCGTTCGCGGGCGGCCTGACGGCGGACGAGGCCGGCCGGGGCAGGCCGTTGGCCCCCGGACGCCCTCGTACGGTGGCGGTCGTCGGCCCCAACGCGGATGACGCGCAGACCCAGTTGGGCGACTGGGCGGGCTCCTCCGGTCAGGCCGACTGGCTGCCGGACGGCCAGCCGCGCGCCATGATCCGTACCGTCCTCGACGGCTTCCGCGACCACGTGCCCGCCGACTGGACCGTCTCGTACGCTCCCGGCGCCCGGATCCTGGATGTCGGGCCCGACCCGGAGGGGGAGTTCTTCCCCGACGGCCAGCCCCGCCCCGAGGTCGTCGTCCCTGCCGCGCCCGACCCGGCGCTGATCGCCGACGCGGTCGCCGCGGCCGAGGCCGCCGACCACGTGGTGGCCGTCGTCGGCGACCGGATCGAGCTGATCGGC
Organism: Streptomyces sp. NPDC058375; assembly: GCF_042723425.1. Classification (NCBI taxonomy): domain Bacteria; kingdom Bacillati; phylum Actinomycetota; class Actinomycetes; order Kitasatosporales; family Streptomycetaceae; genus Streptomyces; species Streptomyces sp. NPDC058375. The sequence continues at coordinate 24,359 of NZ_JBHXJG010000023.1, forward strand.
GAGGGCAAGTCCACCGCGACGCTCGAACTCGTCGGCGACCAGGTCGCGTTGCTGGACGCGCTGGCGGCGACGGGCAAGCCGCTGGTCGTCGTGGTCATCAGCTCCAAGCCGCTGGTGCTGCCGCCTTCCGCGCTCGATGCGGCGGCGATCGTGTACGCGGCCAACCCGGGCATGCTCGGCGGCCGGGCGATCGCCGAACTGCTCCTCGGCCTGATCGAGCCGACCGGCCGCCTCCCGCTCTCCTTCGCCCGGCACGCGGGCCAGCAGCCGACGTACTACAACCAGGTGCGCGGCCAGCACGGTACGCGCTACGCGGACCTCACCCAGCGCCCGGCGTTCGCGTTCGGCGAGGGGCTGAGCTACTCGACGGTCGCCTACACGGACCTGGAGGTGCTGACGGCGGTGGTCGACGAGTCGGAGACCGTACGGGCCAGGGTCACGGTGACCAACACGGGGACGCGGGCGGCGCTGGAGACGGTGCAGGTGTACGTGAGCGACACGGTGACGTCGGTGACCTGGGCGGAGAAGGAGCTGAAGGCCTACCGGCAGGTGGAGTTGGTGCCGGGCGAGTCGCGCGAGCTTCTCTTCGAACTCCCGGTGGCCGACTGCACGCTGGTGGACGCGGAGGGCGTCCGCGTCGTGGAGCCGGGCCGCTTCGAACTGCTGGTGGGCCCGTCGTCCCGGGACGAGGATTTGCTGCGGGGGGAGTTCACGGTCAAGGGGTGAGGCGGGGGCGTGCGAGGGGCGGCGGTGAGGGCGTGCGAGGAGAGGGGGCGGGCGGGGTCACGGCTCTTCGGACGTCCTCCTCAGCTCGTACAGGTCCCAGGAGTCCGGGTCGCCGATGAACTGGTAGAGGGCGAGCCGGCTCTCCGTACCGCCGACGTTCCAGGTGCCGTACGTGCACGAGTCGACCCTGACGGCCACCACCTGTGACCATCGGCCCTCGCCGGGTTCGTACGTCCAGGTGCCCTGCCCCGTACAGATGTCGCCGTCGTCTTCCCCGTCCCCAGGTCCCCAGCCGCCGAGGTCGTCGTCGATGGCGTCGGCGGTGACCCGGCCGTCGGCCCCGAAGGTGAGCGTTCCGCCGCGTCCGTCGGACCAGCGGCCGACGATGTCGGCCGAGGTGACCGCCGGTGGTCGGTACTCCTGGAGCAGCCCCGTCCCCAGGCCGACGCCGCCGAGGACGGCGGTGAGGACGATGGCGGCCGCTCCCCACAGGGTCACCGGCCCGAAGACCCGCTCCCGGCGCGACCGCCAGAGCAGCGCCGGAACGGTGAGCGCGGCCGTGGTCAGGAACCACCCCAGGGCGGCGGCGCCGGCCCCCGCGCCGTCGGCCAGGACGACGACGGCGCCGAGGAGCACGAGGGAGACGGCCCCCGCCACCACCGGAACCCACCACCACACCTCGCGCCCGCCGAACCGGCGCCCCAGTACGTCGCTGAGCCAGGCGGTGGGGAAGACGAGGCCCACGGACAGCGCGGCGGCGATCACGGTCGCGAACACGGCGAGCACCGGCAGAAGGAAGATGAACATCGCCGAACCGCCGACGCCCGCGTTCGGTGACTCCTGCGTGACGCCGTACACGATGGACACGACGAGCGCGAGCGTCGCTTCCAGGAGCAGCACCAGGATCGAGAGCAGCAGCGACAGCCCGAAGAGCCGCTTCTTCCCCGTCCTCTGCGCCGCCCCCGCCCCCGCCCCCGTCCCCGTCCCCGTTCCCATCCCGGTTCTCTTCGCCGTCTTCTCCACTGTTGAGCCCCCCTTTGCGCACGGTGATGTACGCGCACGCCCCCGCCGGGGGCGGCAGCTACGGTCATCGTGCCAGAGCAGTTTGAACGCGTTCAACGCAGGGTGGGCGGTGGGCGGGGCGCGTTCGGGGCGCGCCCGGGGTGCGTCCGGGGGTGTGCAAAGAAGAAGCGTTTCCGCGTGCGGGTATTCCCCCGTATGGGTGTGGCGCGGCCGTCCGGACGGCGGTGGGGCGAGCACAATGGGGCGGCGGTTCGTGCAGAGGCGCGCAGGCCCCTCTCCCGCACCTTGCGCTCAAGGAGGACCGGTGGCGGACAGCTGGACGGTTCAGCGGACCGGGCCCGGGGATGTCGCGCGCACGCAAGCGCGGGAACAACTTCTGGAAGCAGCCAGGGAGTTGTACGGCATCAACGGATACCGGGAGACCGCCGAGCACGATGTGTGCGAGGCGGCCGGGGTGCCGGTCGAGGTGCTGCGTCAGGAGTACGGGTCACGGGAGGGGCTGCTCATCGCCCTCCACAACCGGGTCACGACGACGGGGCTGCGGGCTGCGGAGAGCGCGCTGCTGACCGAGGGCATCGAGGAGTGCTCGATCGAGGAGCGGGTCCGGCGGCTCTTCGACGCGTACGTGGAAGCCGTCACCCGCGACCCGCGCGAGGCCCGCGTGACGTTCGTCGAGGTGCTGGGCGTGAGCGCCGTGGTCGACGAGCACTGCAAGCTCTGGCGGGCGCTGTGGACGGAGTTCCTGACGGGGGAGGCCGAGCGGGCGGTGGACCGGGGCGAGGCGGAGGACCGGGACCACCGGGTCGACGTGATGGTGATGGTCGGCACGGTCCACGAGCTGATGGCCCACCACGCCCGCCGCTGCCGCCGTGCCCGCCCCGGCGAGGTCTCGGGCGAACTGACCCAGCTGGCCCTGACGATGCTGGGGTCGCAGCGGAGCGGGTGAGCTTCTGCCGGGGCGCCCGCTGCCGGCCGGGGCGTGTACCGGACGGGCCTGGCGGTCAACGCCTCGGCAGGAGCACGGGCGGCGGCGACGGTCACGGTGAACGGTGGCGTACCTGCGCGATGTTCTCCCCGCCCTGAGCCGCCCGATCACATGACGGGCGGACTCAGCTGGATACTGGTCACATGACGGACGGACTCGGCTGGATATACGAGGCTTACCCCTTCGGCTACAGCCTCGCCTTCTGCGAAGGCCTCACGCCGGAGGAGGTGCTCGAACGGCTCGGAGCCGAGCGCGCGTCCCTCCACCCGCTCACCAGCGTCGAAGCCCAGGAGATCGAGCTCCGCAACGCGGCGGACGAGCCCTACGACTTGGACGACCTGGACGTCGAGGCCGTGGAAGAGCTGGGGTTCCTGCGGCGTGAGACCGACGCGGTCGTCCGGGCCGGCTCCATCGAGGGATGGTCCTTCGCGATCCAGGCCTCCACGTCGTACGTCTCCGCCCGGAATTATCTCTCTGCGCTCTCCCGAGGCACCCGCGTCATCGCTGTCAGCAGGGACGTGAATGCCGTGCAGCGGGTGGAGTACGCGGTCGACAGACGTGTCCTGTCGACCTTCGACCCTGCCCTTCCGGCGTACAACGATGGTGACGACCCATCAGCGCTCGCATGGCCGGCGGACGACGAGGTGTTGGGCTCAACGCAGGTTCTGGAGCATCTGGAGCGCCTGTTCGGGGTGTGGGTGCCGAAGGCTTCCGAGAAGCAACGCCTGCCCGCAGCGGCGCTGTCGACATCCCGAAGGTGAAGCCTTTTCCCTCGCTGCCGGTCGCGTGGTGAGGGGGTATGCGGGGTCAATCGATGGCCGAGACACTTCCCGTGGCGTCTTGCCAGGTGTGCTGCTCGGGGTGGCCGACGAAGAGGCAGCAGCCCTCTCCGTCCGGTACGGGGCCGGTCACCGGACAGTCCTGAAGCGCGGTCAGGTCCGTTGAGGTTCCGTACCAACGGAGCCATAGAGCGGTGCCGTACGCGTTGACTTCGGCAAGGAGCCCGTAGTGCTTCTCGCCCCCGTGGGCGGACAGTTGGCACTGAACGGCCCGGTCGACGCATCCGTCCGGGGCCTTCTGCCGGGCTTCTCGTGCCAGGTCCGGTGGCACGCGACGCCAGTGATTGCAGCGCATTACGACACCCTCCGCAGGGATTCGGCGGAGTTGAGCTCCGCGCAGCGTCCGCACGTGCAGGGCGGGAAGACGCCGGGGTTGTCGGGGAGCGCCGGATTGTCGCCCACGCATACCTCGGTGAGTGGCCCCCACGTCCGGCCCGAGTCGTGCGAGACCCGCAGTGTCATCCGTACTTCAGCAACCTTGGACGGCGGCATGAGCACCTCATATAGAAGAGACGATCTCCTCCACTCATGTACATGAGTGACGGTCGATAGGGTGCCGCACTCCTGTACATGAGTCAAGTGGTTCGTCGTGTGGAGTCAGGGCGTGCGCGGAGATTGCCTGATGACGCCTCAGTCTGTGGCTGGGAAGCGGTAGTCCAGGACGAACTGGTCGGCGGCCATGACGGTGTCGCACACCTCCACGACCCGTCCGGCCTTCGTTTCCGCGTTTCGGACCAGGTGGATCACGGGAGAGCCCGGGCTCAGTGCGAGTGCGGTCGCCTCGGCCTTGGTCGCGAGGCGGGCCCGGACGGTTTCGGTGAACTCGGCGAGGGTGTGGCCGTGGTCTTCAAGGCGGGCGTAGATCCCGCCGCCGCCGGGATTCTCGGCGAACATCTCCGGGATGTCCTTCACCACGTCCCACGGGAGGTACGAGGTGGCCTCTTCCGCGGGTACGCCCTCCCTGAAGTAGCGGCGCTTGCGGGCGAGGACCTGGGAGCCGGCGGACACGCCCAGCCGCTCGGCGATCTCCTGCGGTGCCTCGGCAGGGCCGATGAAGAGGACGGTCACGGACGGCTTGTCACCGGACTGTTCGGCTTCCGCGAGGTACGCCGCCTTGCCCGCCTTCCGGTGTGTGCGGCGGAACCGGTCGGAGGACTTGCGCTGTACGGGCGGCCTGGACCGGACGAACGAACCCCGGCCGTGGTGGGTTTCGATCAGCTGGGTCGCCCGTAGTTCGGCGACCGCCTTGCGCACCGTGCCCGAGGCGACGCCGTACCGCTCCATGAGGGCCGTCTCGCTCGGCACGGCGTCCCCGGCTGCCAGGACGCCGGACCGGATCTGCGCGGCAAGGTCGTCGGCGATCTGAAGATATTTCGCCTTGGTCGAAGAGGTCACATCGCTACTCGCCATAGTCCTTCTGAGTCTCCTATCCTCATGTACATGAGTAACATCCGTCAGGAAACCCCGTCAACGCCGCTCCACTCCGTGTCCGTAGCCGGGGTGGTCGTCCGGGAGGACGGCCGGGTGCTCACGATCAAGCGGGCCGACAACGGGACCTGGGAGCCGCCCGGAGGCGTGCTCGAACTGGCCGAGGACCCCGAGGACGGCGTACGACGCGAGGTCTACGAGGAGACCGGCATCAAGGTCGACGTGGACCGGCTGACCGGCGTCTACAAGAACACCTCCCGAGGCATCGTCGCTCTGGTCTTCCGCTGCCGCGTCGAAGGCGGAAGCGAGCAACTCTCGGATGAATCAGCGGCAGTTGAGTGGCTGACCCCGGACCAGGTGACCAGCCGCATGGCCGAGGTCTACGCGGTCCGGGTCACCGATGCCCTGATGGACGGCGCGGCCCGCGTGCGGGCGCATGACGGCCGGAAGCTCGCCCGGGACGCTTGAGATCGAGGACAACCGGCCGGCCGAGCTGACAGGCTGGCCGTATGACGCAGCGTACGAACGAGACCGTCGCACTGCACCGCCTCGATCTCGGCTTCTTCGTCCGGCCCGCGTCCGAGACCGGCGGGCCGCACCCCAGAGTCGAACCCGTGCTCGCCTACCTCGTCGAGCACGAGCGCGGGCGGATTCTCTTCGATACGGGTATCGGGGCGGGGGATCCCGGGGCCGAAGCGCACTACCGGCCCCGGCGGCGACCGCTGGAAGGCGCGCTTGCCGCCGCGGGGGCGGCACTTGAGGACGTGGCGCTCGTCGTGAACTGTCACCTTCACTTCGACCACATCGGCGGAAATCCTCTGTTGGCCGGGGTGCCCGTCCTGGTCCAGGAGACCGAGCTGGCCGTCGCGCGGCGGGGCGGGTACACCATCGACGCCCTGGTCGACTTCCCCGGTGCGGTGTACGAGGAGCTCTCCGGGGAAGCTGAGGTCTGGCCCGGGGTGTGGGTCGTTCCGACTCCCGGGCATACGGCAGGACATCAGTCGCTGGTGGTCCGGCAGGGGGACGGTACGGCCGTCGTCCTCGCCGGGCAGGCCCACGACTTCGCCTCGCACTACGCCTCCGACGAGCTGGCCCGTCGCGCCGCCCTCGACGGGGTGGCGCAGCCGCTTCCGCCGTATCGGCCCTGGCTGGACCGGCTGGCCGCGTTCGATCCGCAGCGGGTGTTCTTCGCGCACGACTGCTCGGTGTGGGAGCCGGCCTCGGGGCGGGTCAGCCCTCCGCGGTGACCGGTCCGCCGACCAGCGCCGGCTGCCCCGCGTACGGGCCGCCCAGCCCCCACGCCTGGTGCATCGCGTCGGCGAACGCGGCGGCGAGGAGGTGTTCGCCCGTCGGGCCGGGGTGCGTGCCGTCGTACGTGTCCGTGTGGATGTCGTATCCCGGCGGGTGCGAGGCCAGGAGCAGCGGGGAGGCGGGAGTGTCGAGGTCGGCCACCGCCTTGGCCAGCAGCTCGTTGAAGTGGGCGCAGGAGGCGGCGAAGGGCGCGTCCGTCTCGGCCCGGACGTTCGGTATCACCGGGAGCAGCACCATGCGGAGGTGCGGGTTCGCCGTCCGGGCCGCCTCGATGAACGTGCGGGCGTTCGCCGCCGTCTGCTCGGCGTCCGTGTAGAACCCGAGGTCTATCAGGCCCAGCGAGACCAGCAGGACGTCCGCCTTCGCCTCGCGCACCGCGTCCGCGATCACCGGGGCCATGTGCAGCCAGCCCTCGCCCCAGCCCGACAGGTGGCGGCGGGCGGGCGGCGGGAAGGACGGGTCGGCGTACGCGTGGGAGAGCGGGGCGTTCGCCTCGGCGTCGTACAGCGTCGCGCGCGGGCCGACGATCTCGTACGGGAGGCCGGGGAACGCCTCCAGGTGCTGCCACATCCGGTAGCGCCAGGTGACGTCGCCGGCGCGCCCGATGGTCATGGAATCGCCGACGAAGAGGAAACGCATGGCGTCATCATGGCCGATCACGGCTCCGGCCTGCGACGTGACGATGGACACTTGGGCCATGCGTTCGTATCTGACCGGCCCGGCGGGCACCCGTGCCGCCGCCCTCGCCGCCGCTCTTCTGCTGCTCCCCGGGGCCGGTCCGGCCGTGGCCGACAACGGGCGGCCCGACCGTGACTTCACGATCGAGGACCCCCGCATCACGGAGTCCAGCGGCCTCGCCGCCAGCCGTGCGCACCCCGGCGTCTACTGGACGCACAACGACAGCGACGACGGCCCCTACGTCTTCGCCGTCGACTCCCGCACCGGCAAGACCCTCGCCACCATCACCATGCGGGGGGTCGGGGAGCCGAGGGACGTCGAGGGCATCTCGATCGGGCCGGACGGCGACCTCTACGTCGGTGACATCGGGGACAACCTGGACGGCTCGTGGAGCCATGTCTGGATCTACCGCTTCCCCGAGCCGAAGGAACTGCGCGACGCCACCGTGAACGCCGTCCAGTACGACGTGAAGTACGCCGACGGGGCCCGCAACGCCGAGGCGCTGATGGTCCACCCGAAGACCGGCCGCGTCTACATCGCCTCCAAGAACGAGGACGGCGGCGGCCTCTACGAAGGGCCCGCGAAGCTCACCGCCGGGGCCGTGAACACGTTCCGGCGGGTCGGTGAGGTGCCGTGGGTCACGGACGGGGCCTTCTCGCCCGACGGGAAGCGCCTGGTGCTGCGCTCGTACTTCAGCGCCCGCGAGTACGCCTTCGAGAACGGCCGCCTCGGCGAGGACCGCTCGGTCGCCGCCCCGTTCCAGCGGCAGGCCGAGTCGGTGACGTACACGGCGGACGGCTCGGCGCTCATGTTCGGCTCGGAGGGGGCCCGGAGCGGTGTCGTCCGGGTGGAGGCGGAGGGCGGCGGCTCCGGCGGGGGCGGCCAGGAGCAGGGGAAGCCCTCGTCGGGGAGCGGTGGCGCCGGTGGTGAAGCCGGTGACCAGGGCGGTGGCGGGGAAGGCGACGGCAAGGGCGGTGCCGGGCTCGGTGCGGCGATCGTCGTCGGGGTGGGCATCCTGTGGTTCGCGCTCCGGCGGAAGCGGGGATAGGGGCAAGGGCAGGGCTGAGCTCCGGCTGGTAGCCCGGCCAGCCCGCGAACAAGTCCCAGGCGGTCAAGGACCATGTGTGCTCCGTCCGGTTGGATCAGACGAGGGTGGGCAGCTACTTCGTCGCCGTGTGTACTCCGCTGCCCGAGGGGTCGGCCCAAGGCCTTCTGTTCGACCACAACTCCCGTGAGGTGCCGTTCGCGAAGCGAGTGACGCGGACGCTGTACACGGCTCTGGGCTGTGCCCGTGAGGCGGCCGGCCGTACCATCCGAGACGACGGGTTGGTCGATTTCGCCCGCTTCGCCCCTGGCGGTCTTTCGGTCAATCTCTGCGAGGCGTTCGTCAAGATCGGAGGGGATGACGTGCCGGGATTTTCCTTCGGCTTCACATGGTCCCCCGACCTGCCGGTGGAGCAGCCGACACCCCGCATCAGGCTGGCCGCGCCTTAGCTCGCGGCCCTGGACGTGGGAGTCAAAGACCTGCGGGCGCGCCTGAGGCGAAAGGATATGACGCTGCTGGGATCCGTGGTTCGCCTGCATCGTGAGCTTCCTTGCGGAGCGGGTGCGGTCACGGTCGCCGGGTACTTCGAGGGCTGCGACGGAAGCAGGCCGCCGCGCGTCCGGATGACCTTGGACCACCACGACTACGGGAAGGCCGCCGAGTCTCACCGCCGGGGTGACAGGGTGACGGGGTGCTGGTGCGAGGGGACCTCGTAGCCCTCGGCAATGCACCGTGTTTGGACAATGTTCGTCGTTCGTCGTGCGACGTGTGTCCGAGTAAGGACACTCGGAGGCGGTACATGAGTGCGCCTTGGCCTTCAGGGGCTCCGGGGCGCGACGGGCTTCAGGGGGTACGGGGATGGCGTGGGATGAGTGGGAACAGCTCAAGGCCGAGGCCGCTCAGCGGCATACGGTGCAGGTGCGGCTCAACCAGGTGGGCGAGGGCCCCGATGAGGGCCTCGGAGGAGTCCGGTCGAGCAAGGTGTCCTGGACGCGGGCGGGCGAGAGCGTCGGCAAACTGGCAGGGAACGCCCGGAAGGCCTTGTCGGAGTTGAAGCATGAACAGTCCGGAGCCGCAGTCAACGCTGAAGTCCTGAGCGGAGCGGCACAGAAGGGCGTCTATCGGTCCTGGAGCAAGTACATCACCCGGGTGCGCGACAGGTGCGTCGCTCTCCAGGACCTGTTGGAGAAGACGGGGAACGACCAGTTCAAGAACGACGACGCGGTTCGTGCTGCGTTCGACGGGTTGGCCAAGAAGTACGAGGATACCGACGGCGGCGGTCACGACAGTCGGGCGCGGTGATCCGGACTGTGGACTACGCAACGCTCAAATCTCTAAGGATCTCTGATTTCGAGAACGCGGCAGATGGCTACCGCAAGGCCAGCAGTATGGCCAGTCAAGCCAAGGATGATCTCTACAATCAGGTGATTCCTGGGATGCAGAAGTCCCTCCGTGGCGAGGCGCTGAACGCAGCAGTGACGCAACTTCGGGAGCTGTCCAAGAATTTCCAGTACGCCCAGGTCGAGTGTGGCTTGATCAGTGCCGCACTCAACGCATTCGCTCTGGAACTGCGGCTGGCGAAAGTCAAGCTCGACCTCGCCGTCGGCGACGCGACAGACGCCCACCTCCGGGTTCGGGGCGACGGTTCGGTCAGCTACGGGGCCTGGAGCGGGCCGGCGGGCAGTGAGAACATCCCCGGCGGCACGGTGTCGGGTGGGGCCGCGCTGGTGCAGGGGCCGGGTATCAACCCGAACCACAATGCGGCTCAAACCTACGTCAATCGCATCGCCGAGGCTATAAAAGAGGCCACCGAGGTGGATGCGAAATGGTCGGCGAAGCTCAAAAATCTCGAAGCGGACGACGATCTTACGGTGTCCGGTCGCGACTGGATTAACACCCGCCACGACGTGAGAGGCACTCTCAAGGGTGCTGAGGATTACCTGAACCTCATTCTTGAGCCCCCCAAGAACGGAACCCCTGAAGAGAATGCAGAGTGGTGGGACGGGCTTACTGAGGAGCAGAGGAGTGACTATGCTTCACTCAATATCGCCACGGTCGGTACCCTGGATGGGCTGCCCTCGGAAATTCGTGATGAAGGGAACAGGTATACCTTGCGAGCCACCTCTGCCAGATGGGAGATGGAGCGTGAGCGATTGATTTTGATGCGGGACCTGCTCTCGCGGGACGGGCGGTTCGTGAACCGTTCAATCGAGAACAGGTTGAAAGGAATTGATAAGAAATTGGCTGGCCTGAATAAGGTGCAGCAACACCTCGACTCCACCGGCGAGAAAGGAATTCCAGAGCTATACCTGCTCGGTATCGACACCGAAAAGAATGGACATGCCATAGTTTCGGTCGGAAACCCCGACGAGGCGGACAATGTGATGACGTACGTGCCTGGCATGAATACGAAACTTGAAACGGTCGGGGGAGACATCGAAAGGGCTGAGATCCTTTACAGTCAAGCGGTTGAGATGGGAGATTCGGACCAGAAGTATGCCTCGTTGATGTGGCTCGGTTACGATGCGCCACAGAGTCCTGTGGCGGTGGCCAAGGAGGGTTTGGCGAATCAAGGGGCGCCGGTCCTCAATGACTTTCTGGACGGATTGCAGGCTTCGCATCAGGGCGAGCCTGCCAACGACACTCTGTTGGGGCACAGCTATGGGTCGCTGGTCTCCGGGAAGATGCTCTCCGGGGATGAGACTCCGCCCGTTGATGCCGCTATTTTTGTCGGCAGCCCGGGAGTGGGGGTGGATCATGCGGCTGACTTGAATCTTCCACCGGAGAACGTGTGGGCGGGGAAGTCTCGCAACGATGTAGTTGCGAGCCTTCCGACGCGGTCCATCTATAATCCCTGGAGCTGGGGCGAGCGACCCTTTGGGGTTGACCCCACGGACCCAGGTTTTGGTGGGCAGCAGTTCGAAGTGCAAGACGGAAGCAAGTGGCCTCCGTTTGCTGCACACAGCCTCTACTGGGATGAAAACTCAAAATCCCTGAAGAATATGGCGCTGATCGTGAACGGCGAGTATCCGATGAGTGGGGCGGAATCGGAGTGAAAACTGGGCGTCTGCTCTGCCTGATCGTCAGTATTTTCTTCCTCGCGGCCGGGTGCGGTGCAAGCGGCGACGATTCGACAGGGCGCAGTGAATCGAGTGGTTCCGCTGCTCAAAATGGAGGCACGGGAATGGATATGAGTCAGGCGGAGCGCACTGCTGAGGCGCTGATCAGGGAAGCCATTCATGGGGTGACTCCCGAGCCAACTCTTGAGTCGTTCGGTGGGGGAGTGAGGTCCTGCAAGGAACCCAGTGACGGCGGATCCGAGGAACGTGTCACGTTGACGCGTAACTACCGACTAAAAGGTATTCCGCGAGAATCGGCAGAAGATGTCGTTCGCAAGGTCTTCGGGAACTGGAAGGAAGCTGGTCACGTTGTAGACGACGCGCCGGCCTACGGGCGTCGCGTGGTAGCCGCCAACTTGAGGAGCAAGCCCGACGATTTCCTTATGCAGGTAGCGATGGGGATGAGCGGCCAACTGAGTGTAGGCGTCACCTCTCCCTGCTTCTGGGACCGGGAACCAGCGCCGTCGTCCCTTGGTCACCCGGCTCCCCGGACCGATGCCGAGTTGCAGGAACGCCAGGAAGCAATGAACGGTGTGCGAGCTGTTTCCAGTCAGATTCTGGACAGCCTTGATGACGGACGGCCTTCCCATGAGGAGCCGGCCGTTCTCGTGCGTCCGCAGGACGGTTCGTGCTACGCCGGTCACCAGTGGACGTACACCTGCGAGGACGCTCCGTCCGCGGAGCGCGCCTTCCACCACATGGTGCGTTCGCTGAGGGAGCGCGGTTGGCAGACGCGGGAGCCGAGTGCGGAGGAGGTGGCACAGGCCGGAGACGCAGTCGTTGCTCTGACACCGGACGATCACGAGGCGGGGGCCGGCGTGACCCGGGCTCACGGTGACGCGGTCATCCGCGTTTCCGCCGCCTGGGAACGGGAGTGGCCGCCTCCCTATATGCGCCAGGACGTCCAGTAGGACGACCGCGCGAGGGCCCAAGTCTGTGCTCACCGTCACGGACAGGTCAGGCGGCAGTCTGCGCGTGGTCGGTCCGGCAGTCGCGGCAGCGTCCTGGTGTGGGGGAGCGGAAGGCGCGTTCGCAGCCGTCGCAGGTCTGGAACGGCGTGACGGTGACGCGGGGGGCGTGCACCACGAGGTCGTGTGCGCCGGGGAGCGGTGGGGGCAGCAGGGCGGTGAGCCGGTGCCTGAGGAGCTTCGCGGGGTGTCGGAGCGGCTGAGGTGGGTCAGTGGTGAGGGCGTGGCGGATGGTGTCGGGGTGGGCCTCGCGTTCCAGCCAGGCTGCGACTGCCGGGGCGAGTTGCTGGATCTCGTCCTCGGAGAGCGTGAACTCCGGTGCGTGACGCCGGAGATCGGCCAGGAGAGCGGTGGCCGCGCGGTGTAGCTCCAGAGTGAGCTCGTGGGGGTGGGGAAGCGGCCGGGGCGGCGGCTTGGGGGCGGTCGGGGGTGGGACGAGCGGGACGAGCGGGACGAAGAGCGAGGTGGCCGGCTGGGGTGGTGGTCCGGGCGCGCGCGGGGGTGTGGTCGCGAGGGGCGATACGGGCTCGGGAGCGGGTGCCGGGGCCGGTACGGGCTGGGGCGTGGGGGCCGGGGCCAGTACGGGCTGGGGCGTGGGGGCCAGCACTTGTACGGGCTGGGGCGCGGGGCCCGGCACCTGTACGGGCTGGGGCGCGGGGCCCGGCACCTGTACGGGCTGGGGCGCGGGGGCCGGCGCCTGTACGGGCTGGGGCGCGGGGGCCAGGACTTGTACCGGCTGGGGCGCGGGGGCCAACGCTGGTACGGGCTGAAGCGTGGGTGCCGGAGCTGGTACGGGCTGGGGCAGGGGTGCGGGGACCTGGGCCGGGACCGGTGCCGGGTTTCGGTTCGGCGGAGGCGTCGGCGGCGGGGCCTGCTGAGTGGCGGGCTGATGTGGGGGCGTCTTCAGGGGCCGTAACAGCCCTGAGGGCTGGTTGCAGAAGACCGTGCGGGTGACGATCCGACCGTCCGGCAGACGAGTACGGGTTCGTTGCAGGTAGCCGTGGGCTTCCAGTTCGCGCAGGGCGGCGGCGATGAGCTTCTCGCCCTCGCGGAAGCGGGCGGCGAGGGCCTTGACGCCGACTTCGGTGCCTTGGGGCAGGGACTGGATGCGTACGGCGAAGCCCACGGCCGTGGTGCTGAGGCCGGCGTGCTGGGCCAGGTGGTTGCCGACGACGGTGAAGCGGTCGGTGTGCGGGATGACGATGTGGATCACGCCTCGTGCCGGGAGAGGTCCGGGAACCTCTGCCAGGGCGCGGGTGAGGGCGGTATTCTGCTGGGCATCCATCGGGAAGGGGCTTCTTCCTTGGTGGCCAGGCCCTCGGTTGGGATTGCACTCCCGGTCGGGGGCCGACGTATGTCGGGTGTGGTGCTGGCGAGAGCATATGCCGGACAACCGGCACCAAATCCAGTGGAGTTGGCAAACCTCACCCGTGTGAGTGACGAACCCCCTGGGATGCGTCAGGTAGAGGCCGGGGTGGGTCGGGTGGGGTTATTTCTCTTGGTTCTTTAAGTAGCTGATGTCGCGGGTCACCGGGTCGCGGTCGTTCGCGATCCGGTGGCGGGATTTCGCGGGCCACCGGGTCGCGCTGAGGTGCGATCCGGTGGCGGAACCCTTGCGTGCGGAGACTGTCCGGGGCTTGTCCGGTTCGGCGGCTCCCGCACGTCCCTCAGTTCTCGTCCGTCACCGGCCACACCTCGTAGTGCAGCGTCCGGTCCCGCTTCAGCCGGTGCGCGAGCGGGACGAGCACGCCCTGCACGACCGGATACTTGCGCGACAGCATCCGCGCCGCGTGCGTGTTCTCCTTCGTGCCCGGCCGCAGCAGGCGTGCGTGCGCCCTGATCTGGGGTCCGGTCGGGACACCCCGCACCGTGCAGGGGGCGAGCTCCACCCGCGGGTGGTTGCGCATCCGCTCGACCTTCCAGGCGGAGGAGAACGTGCGGATGAACGCATGATCGCCCTCGACGGCGATGTTGACCGGTGTGCCGACGGAGGTCCCGTCCTGCCGGTGGGTGCTCAGCAGGACGGCGTACTGCTTGACGAAAGGAGCGAGCTCCCGGCTGGCGTCCATACATCCATTGGGGCACGGGCCGGCCGCCCTGTCATGTGCGGGACGCCGCCCGTTCCCGGACCAGCGCGTCGAAACCGGCGATGAGCCGTTGCAGCCCGAACTCGAACTGGTCGAATTCGGGGCTGAAGGTGTCCTCCGACATGCTCGCCATCATCGGGTACGCGCCGCTGAGCATGGCCCGCTCCAGGAACGGGCGCTGGTGGTCCCAGAACACCTCGTCGCTCAGCCCGGTCTGCCGTACCGCCTCCGCCGCGTCGGCCTGGGTGCGGGCGAGGCCCTCCACGAAGCTGTTGACCGTGATGATCACGCCGATCAGCTCGGGGTCGCGCAGCCCCATGCCCCGCAGGCCGGTGAGCGCGAGCTCCAGTCCACGCAGGGCGCTGGGGCCGAGCACCGTACGGGCCTGGTTGATCTTCAGCAGCCAGGGGTGGCGGCGCAGGTTGTCCAGGTAGTCGCGGGCCATGGTGTCGACGGCCGCCCGCCAGTCGGCGGGGGCGGGGGGCGCCTCGGCGGGGGCCGCGGATGCGTCGGCGGAGGCTGCGGGCGTCCCGGCGGGGACTGCGGGTGAGTCGGCCGGGGCTCCGGGTGAGTCGGCCAGGTCTGCGGGCGCGTCGTCGGCCCGGCCCTCGGCGGAGGGCAGGGGCTCGCCCAGCACCCGGTCGAGCATCAGGTCCAGCAGCTCGGCCTTGCCGGGGACGTACCGGTAGAGCGACATCGTGCCCGTGCCCAGCTCGGTGGAGAGGCGGCGCATCGAGACGGCGGCCAGCCCTTCCGCGTCCGCGACGGCGACCGCGGCGGTGACGATCCGGTCCAGGGTGAGGCCCGGCTTGGGGCCGCGGCCGGGGCGCTCCCCGGTGCCCCACAGGAGCTCCAGGCTGCGTGCGATATCGCCGCTCGCGGTGTTCGTGCCGCCCGCGCCGTCCGTGCCGTTCGTCGCCACTGTCGTTCCGTCTTTCGCTTTCGCCATGGGGTCAGCGTAGTGCTCCGGAGCGGTTTTGGGTACACCGTACTCGTATTGGGGTACGGTGTACCCAGTGTGGAGTACGGTGTACTCAGTTCGCTTCCGGTCAGTCGGAGAAACAGGGGGTTGTGCCATGTCCGCATCCGCATCCGCATCCGTATCCGGGTACGCGGTGCTCGCCGAAGGTGTCGTAAAGCGGTACCGGGGGAAGGGCGGGCCGGAGAAACGGGCGCTCGACGGGTTCGACCTCGCCGTCCGCCCCGGCACCGTCCACGGCCTGCTCGGCCCGAACGGGGCCGGCAAGACCACCGCCGTACGGATCCTCGCCACCCTCCTGCGGTACGACACGGGTCGCGCCGAGGTCGCCGGGCTCGACGTGGCGCGCGAACCCCGCCGCGTACGGAGCCGGATCGGGCTCGCCGGCCAGTACGCGGCCGTCGACGAGGGCCTCACCGGGCGGCAGAACCTGGAGATGTTCGGGCGCCTCTTCCACCTCGGCAACCGCCGGGCCCGGCAGCGCGCCGCGGAACTGCTGGAGCGGTTCGACCTGACCGAGGCGGCCGACAAGGGCGCCGGCGCATACAGCGGTGGCATGCGGCGGCGGCTCGACCTCGCCTCCTCGATGATCCTCCAGCCCGACGTGCTCTTCCTGGACGAGCCGACCACCGGGCTCGACCCACGCGGCCGCGGCGAGGTCTGGGAGGCGGTCCGGGCGCTGGTGGCGGGCGGGACGACGGTGTTGCTGACCACGCAGTACCTCGACGAGGCCGACCGGCTCGCCTCGCGCATCACCGTCATCGACCGGGGGCGGGCCATCGCCGACGACACCCCGGACGCGCTGAAGGACCGGGTCGGCGGCGACCGGATCGAGGTCGTCGCCGCCGACCCGGGGGACCTGGACGCGGTGGCGAAGACCGTCGACCGGGTGGCCGGGGGCGGGCTCGTCGTCACCGACGCCCCCGCCCGCCGGGTGCACGCCCAGGTCGCCGACCGGGTGGCCGCCCTCACCGAGGTGGCCCGGAGCCTCCAGGACGCCGGTATCGCGGTGGAGGACATCGGGCTGCGCCGCCCGAGCCTGGACGACGTGTTCCTGCGCCTGACGGGACACGGAGCCGAGAACCGCGACGCCCTGGAGGTGGCGGCGGCATGACCGCACTCGAACGCAATCCCGCGGCGACGGCCGGACCCCCCGCCGGCGGCCTGGCCTACTGGGCGGTCCTCGACTGCTGGAACATCACCCGCCGCACCCTCACCCAGTACCAGCGCCAACCCGTGGCGGTCGTCTGGCAGTTGGGCTTCCCGATCCTCTCCGTCCTGCTGTACGGATACGTCTTCGGCAGTGCGATGAAGGTGCCCGGGGGAGGGGACTACCGGGAGTTCCTGATGCCCGGCATGTTCGCCATGACCATGGCCATGGGCTTCATGAACACCGCCGTGGCCGTCGTCACCGACGCCTCCAAGGGGGTCGTCGACCGCTTCCGGTCCATGCCGATGGCCCCCTCCGCGTTCGCCTCCGGACGCGGGGCGGCCGACCTGGTGGTGGCCGCTGCCGAGCTGACCATCCTGGCGGTCACGGCCCTGCTCATCGGCTGGCGCGCGGACGGCGGCTTGCTGGGCGCGCTCGGGGCGTTCGGGCTGCTCCTGCTGCTGCGGTTCAGCCTGATCTGGGTGGGCGTCTGGCTCGGCATGGTGGTGCCGACCCCGGAGGCGGCGGGCGGGCTGTACGCCGTCGCCTTCCCGCTCACCATGATCTCCAGCACCTTCGTGGCCCCGTCCCTGATGCCGGACTGGCTCGGCTTCGTCGCGGCCTGGAACCCGATCTCCTCGACCGCGACGGCCACCCGCGAACTCTTCGGCAACCCGGTGGCGGGCGGTGGGACCTGGGTCGAGGAACACGCCCTGCTGATGGCCGTGGTGTGGCCGCTCGTGATCACGTTGGTGTTCCTGCCGCTGGCGGTCCGCCGCTTCCAGCGCCTGAGCCGCTGAGGGCCCGAGCCGCTGAGCGCCTGAGAGCTGAGAGCTGAGGGCGCGAGCCGCTGAGCGCCTGAGAGCTGAGCGCCTGAGAGCTGAGGGCCTGAGAGCTGAGGGCCTGAAAAGGGACGGTCGGGGCGGAGGCGGAGCACGTAGGGTCGGGCACCGTGCCGACGACCCCCGCGCCCGCGCCTCCGCCTCCGCCCTTCGCCACCGCCCGCCTCGACGCGCTCCCCCTCCAACCGGCGTACGCCGAGGAGATGGCGGCCGTCCTCGCGGACCCCGCGCTGTACGTGTTCACCGGGGGCGAGCCGCCGGGCCCGGTCGCGCTGCGGTCCCGGTACGAGCGGCAGTGCGCCGGTTCGCCGGATGCGGGGGAGCGCTGGTGGAACTGGGTGCTCCGGGTCCGCGAGGACGGGAGCCTCGCCGGATACGTCCAGGCGACGGTACGGGGGCCCCGCGCGGAGATCGCCTGGGTGATCGGGACGCCGTGGCAGGGCCGGGGCTACGCGAGCGAGGCCGCGAAGGGGCTCGCGGCGTACCTCGTCTCGGCCGGAGGTGTCCGGGAACTCGTCGCCCACATCCACCCCGACCACGCCGCGTCCGCCGCCGTGGCGGTGGCGGCGGGCCTCGGCCCGACCGGGGAGTGGGAGGGCGGCGAGCGGGGGTGGGCCGCGAACGTGCCGCTGCCCCCGATGCCGTAAGCCGGAGTTCTGTCAGTCGGGCTGCTTCTCCAGGTGGGCGAGGACGCGGTTCGAGATCCGGGCCAGGGTGTCCAGCTCCTCCTGGGTGAGCGCGTCGATGAACAGCCGTCGGACGTGCTCGACGTGCACGGGCGCGGCCTCCTCGATCGCCTCGCGGCCGGCGGGCGTGGCGATGATGAACGCCCCGCGCCCGTCGTCGGGGCAGTCCTCCTTGTCCACCAGGCCGCGCTTGGCCATCCGCGCCACCTGGTGGGACATGCGGCTCTTCTCCCACTCCACCAGCTTGGTCAGGTCCATGAAGCGCATGCGCCCGCCGGCCTCGGTGAGTTTGGCCAGCACGATGTAGTCGGAGGGGGACATGCGGGAGTCTGCCTGGACCCGGCGGGAGAGCCGTCCGATGAGCTTCTCCTGCATGCGGATGAAGCCGTCCCAGGCGGCCTGCTGCTCGGGGGTCAGCCAGCGAGGCGTCGCGTTCATGCGAGGAGCGTAGCGAGGCCGTCCGGGGCGCCTTCACCGGAGTCTCGGCGTCGACGGCGAGTCACCCGCCCGAGGTGATGGTTGACGTATCAACCACCCGTGCCTAATGTTGATGACACGTCAACCATCTGGTGAAGGGGAACCCCCATGAGCACCCAGCCCAAGGCCGGACTCGACGCGCTGCTGACGCCCGAGGAAAGCGTCGTGGTGCTGATCGACCACCAGCCGTTCCAGTTCGCCAACCTGAACAGTCATGAGCCGACGATGGTCGTGAACAACGTCGTCGGGCTCGCCAAGGCCGCCAAGGCTTACGGCGTCCCGACCATCCTGACCACTGTTCTGGAGGAGCGCGGCGGGCTGCTGATCCAGGGCATCCAGGACGTGTTCCCGGAGCAGAAGCCGATCGACCGGACCTTCATCAACACCTGGCAGGACGAGCGCGTCGTCGATGCCGTCAAGGCGACCGGCCGCAAGAAGCTGATCCTCGCCGGGCTCTGGACGGAGATATGCCTGGCGATGCCGGCCATCCAGGCGGTGGGCGAGGGGTTCGAGGTCTACGCCGTCACCGACGCGTCGGGGGGCGTGTCGGCCGAGGCCCACGACATGGCGGTGCGGCGCATGATCCAGGCGGGCGTCGTGCCCATCACCTGGCTGGCCGTGATGGGCGAGTGGCAGCGCGACTGGGCCCGCGAGGAGACCGTTCCGGCGGCCGCCGAGGTGCAGGCCCAGCACGGCGGCGCCACGGGGGTGGCCTTCGCCTGGGAGACCCAGCTCCTCGCGCACGCCCGGAGCGCCGGCTGAGGCCGGGGCGGCGGAGTCGACGACGGTGCGCCACGCCGACCGGGCGGGTGCGGACGCAGGACGAACAGAGGGCAGGCACATGGCAGTCGAAGTGAAGGACGTTCCGGAAGCCAAGCGGTACGAGGCCCGGGTGGAGGGGGAGTCCGAGGTCGCGGGCGTCGCCGACTACCTCCGTACGACGGAACTCATCGCGTTCCTCCATACCGAGGTCTCGCCGGCGTACGAGGGCAAGGGGGTCGGGGCGGCGCTGGCCCGCACGGCCCTGGACGAGGCGCGGGCCGCGAATCTGCGGGTCCTGCCCACCTGCCCGTTCTTCGCCGGCTGGATCGCCCGGCACCCGGAGTACCAGGACCTGCTGTACCAGTCCCGCAGCAAGGTCAGCGACTGATCGGGCGGTGGCAGGGATGAACAGGAGTACCGGGAAGAAGTCCTACGAGGGCCGGTCGATCACCGTGACCTTCGAGGCCGGGCGCTGCCGGCACGCCGCCGAGTGCGTCCACGGCCTGCCGGAGGTCTTCGACACCGGCAGGCGCCCGTGGATCACGCCCGACGCTGCCGACGCCGAGCGCCTGGTCGACGTGGTGCGGCGCTGCCCCTCGGGCGCGCTTCAGTACGAACGCGTGGACGGCGGGGAGCCGCCCGCGCAACCACCGAGGAGACATGATCATGAGTGAACGTCCCGCAGCGGACGAGGCCCGGCGCAACACCGAGATCGTGCTCACCGCCATGCGCGAGCTCTTCGCCGAGAAGGACCTCACGGCTCTCGACCGGTACTGGGCCGAGCCCTATGTGCAGCACAGCCCCCGGATGCCGAGCGGCCTGGAGACGCTCCGTGCCACGGTGCCGGAGCTGGAGGGCTTCTCGTGGGAACCGCAGCGGATCGCGGCGCAGGGCCACCTCGTCTTCACCCACAGCGTCGTCCACGGCTGGGCGTCGGACCCCGTCGTGATCGTCGACATCTTCCGGCTGGAGGACGGCCGCATCGTCGAGCACTGGGACGTCGTCCAGGAGCTCGTCCCGCCCGGGGCGACCGTCAGCGGCCACCCGATGGTCTGACCCCCGGGCCCGGGAGGCGGCCCCTAGGGTGGTGCGCCATGACCGCAACTGATCCGGCACCCGGCTTCCTCCACACCACCCGTACCTCGTACGACGCCATGGCCCCCGCCTACGTCGATTTCACCCGCGGCGAGTTGGCCGCCAAGCCCTTGGAACGTGCGCTGTTGAGTACGTTCGCGGAACTCGCGGAGGCGAGCGGCGGCGGCCTCCCGGTGGCCGATGTCGGCTGCGGGACGGGACGGGTGACCGAGCACCTCCACGAACTCGGCCGGGGACTCGGCGTGTTCGGGATCGACCTCTCCCCGCAGATGGTCGCGGTGGCGCGGCGGGAGCATCCCGGGCTGCGCTTCGAGGAGGGTTCCATGCTCGCCCTCGACCTGCCGGACGCCTCACTGGGCGGCCTGCTCGCCTGGTACTCGACGATCCACGTACCGGACGAGGAACTGCCGCGCGTCTTCGCGGAGTTCCACCGCGTGCTCGCCCCGGGAGGCTACGTACAACTGGGCTTCCAGGTCGGCGACGAGCCGTTGCGGCTGACGGAGGCGTGGGGCCTGGAGGTCTCGCTCGTCTTCCACCGGCGGCAGCCGGAGCGGGTGGCCGAACTGCTGCGGGACGCGGGCCTGGAGGTGGTGTCCCGGGTGTGGCGGGAGCGGGAGACGGACGGGCCGTTCCCGGAGCGGGCGCCGCAGGGGTTCGTCCTTGCGCGCCGGCCGGTTGTCAGTGGCGGCTGTGAGGATGGGGACGTCAGCACGACGGACTGACCGGCACACGGGCTGACCGGCACACGGACTGAGGGGGATCCCATGGGCGCCTGGGACATCGGCCACTTCGACAACGACACCGCCGCCGACTTCGGTGGCCGGGTCGACGACGCGGAACCGGAGAGGAAGGCGGACGTGCTCCGGGCGGTCCTGGCGGCCGCCGCGGACACCGGGCCCGAGGACTATGCGGACGGCGGGGAGGAAGCGGTGGCCGCCGCCGCGCTGATCGCCGCCCAGTGCCGCGACGGAGAGCCCGTCACCACGCCGTACGGCCCGAAGAAGCCCCTGCCGCCCCTCCCCGCCGACCTGCGCCCGCTGGCCGTCCGCGCCCTGGACCGCCTCACCGCGAAGAACGCGGAGCCGCTGGACCTGTGGGCGGACGCCGGGGCGGACCAGGAGTGGCTGGCGGGGATAGCCGCGCTGCGGGCGGTGCTGGCGGGCGCGCCGGGGGAGTGAGGCCCGCGCCTTCAGCGTTTCGGGCTGCCCGCGCGCACGATCTCGTCGACGTCCAGGGCGACTTCGGCGCCGATGGAGGCGGGCAGCGGGGCTTCTTGGCCGGGGGCGTAGACCTCGTGGCGGTCGTAGCCGCTGGGGAGCGGGTCGGTCAGGACGTGGACCCGGCCGTGCTTGCGGTCGACGATGACGTAGACCGGGATCTTGGCCTGGGCGTAGGCGGTGACCTTGTGGCGGAGGTCGTTCTGGTAGTTCCCGGAGGTGACCTCCAGGACCAGCCGGAAGCAGGCAGGGTCGTAGCTGTTGTTCTCGCGCAGGTGCTCGTCGAAGTCTGCGTCGACGATCGCCAGATCGGGGATCGCGAAGTCCTGGGGGCCGCCGGGGAGCCAGAGGCCCACGCCTTGGAGGACTTCGCTCTCGCCGTCGTCGAGACCTGCGGAGATGAAGGGGCGCATGAGCTTCGTGAGCGCACGTGCGTGCGGGCCGTCCGCGGGCGGGGCCACGGTGATGACGCCTCCGATGATCTCGACGCGATGCCCCGGAAGCTGCTCGGTGAGACGGTTGGCCGTTTCCAGCAGCGTTTCCGGCTCATCGTCACAGGGGTGCTCGACTGCTGCTGCAGACATTGCGGGCCTCCTGGAATGGGCTGGTGTCGAGAGCATCATCGTAGGGCGGGACTGCCCGAGATCGCGCTTCTGGCATATGCCACCCGGTCGAGTGAAGCAGAAACGGCCCGGCACCCACGCGAGGTGCCGGGC
>NZ_JBHXJG010000024.1:0-45942 GCF_042723425.1 Streptomyces sp. NPDC058375
GGTCCTTGATCTCGCAGATCAGGGCGCCGGAGGAGACCGAGGCGCCGACCTCGGCGGTGAGGCCCTTGACGGTGCCGGAGCGGTGCGCGTTGAGCGGCTGCTCCATCTTCATGGCCTCCAGGACGACGACGAGGTCGCCCTCCTTGACCTCCTGGCCCTCCTCCACCGCGATCTTGACGATGGTGCCCTGCATGGGCGAGGCGAGGGAGTCGCCGGAGGCGGCGGAGCCCGCCTTCTTGGCCGCGCGGCGCTTCGGCTTGGCACCGGCCGCGAGGCCCGTACGGGCCAGGCTCATGCCCAGCGAGGACGGCAGCGAGACCTCCAGGCGCTTGCCGCCGACCTCGACGACGACGGTCTCCCGTCCGGCCTCGTCCTCCGCGTCCGCGTCGGCGGGCGCGGCGAAGGGCTTGATGTCGTTGACGAACTCGGTCTCGATCCACCGGGTGTGCACGGTGAACGGGTCCGCGGTGAAGGCGGGGTCGGCGACGACGGCCCGGTGGAACGGGATCGCGGTGGCCATGCCCTCGACCTGGAACTCCGCCAGCGCGCGGGCGGCCCGCTGGAGCGCCTGCTCGCGGGTCGCGCCGGTGACGATCAGCTTGGCCAGGAGGGAGTCCCAGGCCGGGCCGATGACCGAGCCGGACTCGACGCCCGCGTCCAGGCGGACGCCCGGGCCGGTGGGCGGGGCGAACAGCGTCACCGTGCCGGGGGCGGGCAGGAAGCCGCGGCCCGGGTCCTCGCCGTTGATCCGGAACTCGAACGAGTGACCGCGCACGGCCGGGTCGCCGTAGCCGAGCTCCTCGCCGTCGGCGATGCGGAACATCTCGCGTACGAGGTCGATGCCCGTGACCTCTTCGGTGACGGGGTGCTCGACCTGGAGGCGGGTGTTGACCTCCAGGAAGGAGATCGTGCCGTCGACGCCGACCAGGAACTCGACCGTGCCCGCGCCGACGTAGCCGGCTTCCTTCAGGATCGCCTTGGACGCCGCGTACAGCTCGTCGTTCTGCGCCTGTGTCAGGAAGGGGGCCGGTGCCTCCTCCACCAGCTTCTGGTGGCGGCGCTGGAGCGAGCAGTCACGGGTGGAGACGACGACCACGTTGCCGTGCTGGTCGGCCAGGCACTGCGTCTCCACGTGGCGCGGCTTGTCGAGGTAGCGCTCGACGAAGCACTCGCCCCGGCCGAACGCCGCGACCGCCTCGCGGACCGCGGAGTCGTACAGCTCCGGGATCTCCTCCAGCGTGCGGGCCACCTTCAGACCGCGCCCGCCCCCGCCGAAGGCGGCCTTGATCGCGATCGGGAGGCCGTTCTGCTCGGCGAACGCGACGACCTCGTCGGAGCCGGAGACCGGGTCCGGGGTGCCCGCCACGAGCGGGGCGCCCGCGCGCTGCGCGATGTGCCGGGCGGCGACTTTGTCGCCGAGGTCGCGGATGGCGGCCGGCGGCGGGCCGATCCAGGTCAGCCCGGCGTCCAGGACGGCCTGGGCGAACTCCGCGTTCTCCGACAGGAATCCGTAACCGGGGTGGATCGCGTCCGCCCCGGAGTCCGCGGCGGCCCGCAGCACCTTGGCCATGTCCAGATAGCTGGCGGCCGGGGTGTCACCGCCCAGGGCGAACGCCTCGTCAGCGGCCCGGACATGCAGCGCGTCCCGGTCCGGCTCGGCGTAGACCGCGACGCTCGCGATCCCCGCGTCCCGGCACGCCCGAGCAACGCGGACAGCGATTTCGCCACGGTTGGCGATGAGCACCTTGCGCACGATGACTCCCTCCTCGAAACAAGCTGAGTTTAGGGACTACCGACACGGCCGTACGACCCGTCCCCAATGGTGAGCTTGCCCACACGGAGTGTGATCCGAGGCTTGCCCCAGTAGTGAAATCCCTTGTGGCACCACGGTACGCCGGGATCCTCAACCGCACAGTAACCACCCGGTGTGGTCCAGGTCTCTGTCTCTAGGGTCAACGCCTCACGGCGTTTCTTTGTGGACTCCCTACGAACGGCCGGTGGATTCTTTGCCCGGCGCCCGGGCCCGTCCAACCCCTTGTCCCGAGGAATACCCATGAGTAGGGTCCGCGCTACGCACGTACCAGAGGTAACAGGGGTGGGACGCTGATGCGCAGACCGGTGGCGATGGTGACCGGGCTCGTGCTGTTCGGGGAGGCGGTGGGCATCGTGCTCATCAACGCCGTCCTGGCCACGGTCGCCGAGAACCAGCACATGTCGCTCGCCGGCATGGACCCGGACGCCATGTCCACCGGGACCTGGGTGATGGGCGGTGTCTCCGGGCTGCTGCTGGTCCTGTGCGGGCTGATAGCCCTGACCGCCGGGATACGCGACCGCGCCCCGGGCCGCGTCGGACGGATCGTCCTGATCGGCTGCGCGGTCGTGCACGGCGTCCTCGGCGCGGTCACCGTCGGCCTGGTGGGCTGGGCCGCCTTCGCGTTCATGATGGCCGTGCTGGCCCTGCTGGTGCTCACCCTGCTGTCGTACGGGCCCGAGGTCCGGCCTCAGGCCCAGCGGCCCGAACTCACACCCACAGCTCCGTGACCGACACGTCCAGCTCGCCCAGCAGCCGGCGCAGCAGCGGCAGCGACAGGCCGATGACATTGCCGTGGTCGCCCTCGATCGAGTCGACGAACGGGGCCGACCTGCCGTCCAGCGTGAACGCCCCCGCCACGTGCAGCGGCTCGCCCGAGGCCACATAGGCGGCGACCTCGGCGTCGCTCGGCTCGCCGAACCGTACGACCGTGGACGCCGTCGCCGACGCCGTACGGCCCGTGGCGGTGTCGATGACGCTGTGGCCGGTCTGCAGGATGCCGGACCGGCCGCGCATCGACTTCCAGCGGGCGGTGGCCTCCTCGGCGTCGGCGGGCTTGCCGAGCGCCTCTCCGTCCAGCTCCAGCACCGAGTCGCACCCGATGACCAGGGCGCCCGCCGCCTCGGGGCGCTCCGCGACGGCCGCCGCCTTGGCCCGGGCCAGGACGAGCGCCAGCTCGGCGGGGGTCGGTGCGCTCAGGGCGTCCTCGTCCACCCCGCTGACGATCACCTCGGGGGCGAATCCGGCCTGGCGCAGCAGACCGAGACGGGCGGGGGAGGCGGAGGCGAGCACGAGACGGCGCTGATCAGTCATGCACGCCATCGTAGAAGGGCCGCCGGGCCCCGCGGCAGCGGATGCCGAGTACGCCGCGGACGCCGGGGCCGGGGGTCCTGGGGCGCCCGTTCAGTGGATGCCGAGCACGAACATCGCCACCAGCATCGCCAGCGCCAGCAGGACGCCCGCTCTGCGCATCATCGCCTGGGCGTCGCGCAGTTCCTTCGGCGGCTTGTTCTCGGGGTCGGACCACAGCATGGTTCCGATCCTGCTGCGCCGGGCGCCGCCGCGCCTGAGTACGGGTACTCAACAGGCGGCGGCGCCCGGTTCCGGCTCAGGCCGGCCAGTACGTCCGGGCCCAGGCCCGGGGGCCCGGCTGCGGGCGGCCGGTGCGGGCGATGCGGCCCGGGTCGGACCACTGCTCGGGCGGCAGCGGCGCGCCGGAGGACACGGCGGACGCGGCGGCGGCGCGCGCCTGGACCACCGCCACGGCGGCGGCCAGCTCCTCCGGGGTGGGGTTGCCCCGTACGACCTTGATCATGGGCAGGCCTCTCTGGAAAGTGCCGACGGCTAGAGCGGGATGTTGCCGTGCTTCTTCGGAGGGAGGGATTCCCGCTTCGTGCGGAGCTGACGCAGGCCCTTGACGATGTGGGCCCGGGTGTCGGACGGCATGATCACCGCGTCGACGTAGCCGCGCTCGGCCGCCACGTACGGGTTGAGCAGCGCGTCCTCGTAGTCCGCCATCAGCTCGGCGCGCGTGGCGTCCGGGTCCTCGGCGGCGGCGATGGTCCGGCGGTGCAGGATGTTCACCGCTCCCTGCGCCCCCATGACGGCGATCTGCGCGGTCGGCCAGGCCAGGTTCAGGTCCGCGCCCAGGTGCTTGGAGCCCATCACGTCGTACGCGCCGCCGAAGGCCTTGCGGGTGATGACGGTGATCAGCGGGACCGTCGCCTCCGCATAGGCGTAGATCAGCTTCGCGCCGCGCCGGATGATGCCGCCGTACTCCTGGTCGACGCCCGGCAGGAAGCCCGGCACGTCCACGAAGGTGATGACGGGCACGTTGAACGCGTCGCAGGTGCGGACGAAGCGGGCCGCCTTCTCACTCGCGTCGATGTCCAGGCAACCGGCGAACTGCATCGGCTGGTTGGCGACGATGCCGACCGGGTGGCCCTCGACCCGCCCGAAGCCGGTGATGATGTTCGGCGCGAACAGGGCCTGGGTCTCCAGGAATTCGGCGTCGTCCAGGACGTGCTCGATCGCGGTGTGCATGTCGTACGGCTGGTTCGCCGAGTCCGGGATGAGCGTGTCCAGCTCGCGGTCCTCGTCGGTGGTGGCGAGGTCCGCCTCCTCCGGGAACGCCGGGGCCTCGGAGAGGTTGTTCGAAGGGAGGTAGGACAGCAGCGACTTGACGTACTCGATGGCGTCCTTCTCGTCGCCCGCCATGTGGTGCGCCACCCCGGAGGTGGTGTTGTGCGTACGGGCTCCGCCCAGCTCCTCGAAGCCGACGTCCTCGCCGGTGACCGTCTTGATGACGTCGGGTCCGGTGATGAACATGTGCGAGGTCTGGTCGACCATCACCGTGAAGTCGGTGATCGCGGGGGAGTAGACCGCACCGCCCGCGCACGGGCCGACGATCAGCGAGATCTGCGGGATCACCCCGGAGGCGTGCACGTTGCGGCGGAAGATCTCGGCGAACAGGCCGAGGGCCGCCACGCCTTCCTGGATCCGCGCGCCGCCGCCGTCGTTGATGCCGATGACCGGACAGCCGGTCTTCAGCGCGAAGTCCATGACCTTGACGATCTTCTCGCCGTAGACCTCGCCGAGCGAACCGCCGAAGATGGTGAAGTCCTGCGAGTACACGCAGACCGGGCGGCCGTCGACCGTGCCGTAACCGGTGACGACACCGTCCCCGTACGGGCGGTTCTTCTCGATGCCGAAGTTGGTGGAGCGGTGCCGGGCGAACTCGTCGAGCTCCACGAAGGAGCCCTCGTCCAGGAGCAGCTCGACCCGCTCACGGGCCGTCAGCTTGCCCTTCGCGTGCTGCTTCTCGACCGCGCGGGCCGAACCCGCGTGCGTCGCTTCGTCGATGCGGCGGCTCAGGTCCGCGAGCTTGCCCGCGGTGGTGTGGATGTCGCTCTGCGGCTCGGACATCGGGGGGCGGCTCCCTGCCTGGTCACGGGGACGACGACCGGTGGCGGTCACGGGGGGACGGGCGGTCGTCTGTCCGGCTCTGCGGCTACTGACTCGTAACGCGGTTGTGTGGCTCTGCTTCGTCACGCAGCGACGCTGTGGCTTCCGCAGCGCCGCGGCTACTGACTCGTAGGGTATCGGCGCGCCTCCGGAAAGGCAGTGCGTCCTTTGCCACACCTAGGCTGGGTTGCATGACACCACCGGATGCGTCACACAACCGCTGGTCGGACCTCGGCCGGCCGCCCCTCAACGAGACCGCGCTGCGCCGCGGACTGCTGCGGCCCGACGCGCTGTGGACGTCGCTGGAGGTCGTGGAGTCCACCGGGTCCACCAACACCGACCTCGCCGGACGGGCCCGCAGCGGGGCGGCGGGCGAGGGCACGGTGCTGGTCGCCGAGGAGCAGACCGCGGGGCGCGGACGGCTGGAGCGGAGCTGGACCGCACCGCCCCGCTCCGGGCTGTTCTTCTCGGTCTACCTGGAGCCGGGGGACATCCCGGTGGAGCGGTGGGGATGGGTGCCGCTGCTGGCCGGGGTCGCCGCCGCGACCGGGCTCGCCAAGGCGGCCGGTGTCGACATGTCGCTGAAGTGGCCCAACGACCTGCTCGTCTCCGTGGAGGGCGTGGAGCGCAAGGCGGGCGGCATCCTCGGCGAGTTCGCCGGGGACGGCATCGTCGTCGGCCTCGGCATCAACGTCTCGCTCCGCGCCGACGAACTGCCCGCCCCCACCGCGGGCTCCCTCGCCCTCGCCGGAGCGGTCTCGACCGACCGGGAGACCCTGCTGCGGGCCGTCCTGCGCTCGCTGGAGCACTGGTACGGGGAGTGGAAGGCGGCCGACGGCGACGCGGCCGCGAGCGGGCTCCAGGCCGCCTACGCGGCGGGCTGCGCGACGCTGGACCGGACCGTGCGGGCCGAGCTGCCGGGGGGTGCGTCCCTGGTCGGCGAGGCGGTCGCGATCGACGGGGACGGCCGACTGGTCCTCTCCACCGAGGACGGGCTCCAGCAACCGGTGTCCGCCGGAGACATCGTCCACCTGCGCGGCGCGGCGGGCGGCCTGACCTGAGAGCCTGTCGGGTGACCTGGGATCGGGCGGCCGCGTTCCCGATGGGCGTACGGGCGGATACCGCGTATGCCTGGGATGTCACGCGCGACGCACCGAGGACGGGCGACCAAGGACGTGAGCCAGAGCACACCTGCCGTATTGTTGAGGCGATCCAGCGACAGATCACTGTTGGGGCGATCAGCGACAGATCGGCAGGCAGTGCGCAGGGAACGGGCAGGAGGCGGCTGGTGACCGTCGGCGACACGTCGTCCGGCGCGGGTGAGGAGCCCGGGGCGGACTCCTCGGTCCACGCCACACCCCACCACGAGGTCGACCACACCGTGGAACCGACCGACGACCCCCTCGCCATCCGCCTCGAAGCGCTGATCCTGGGGGCCGACCGGCGCTACACGCCCTTCCAGGCGGCCCGCACCGCCGGGGTCTCGATGGATCTGGCCTCCCGGTTCTGGCGGGCCATGGGCTTCGCCGACATCGGCCAGGCCAAGGCGCTCACCGAGGCCGACGTCCTCGCCCTGCGGCGGCTCGCCGGTCTCGTCGAGGCGGGGCTGCTCAGCGAGCCGATGGCGATCCAGGTCGCCCGCTCCACCGGGCAGACCACCGCCCGGCTGGCCGAGTGGCAGATCGACTCGTTCCTGGAGGGCCTGACCGAGCCGCCCGAGCCCGGCATGACCCGCACCGAGGTCACGTACCCGCTGGTCGAGCTGCTCCTCCCGGAGCTCCAGGAGTTCCTCGTCTATGTGTGGCGGCGCCAGCTGGCCGCCGCCACCGGGCGGGTCGTGCAGGCCGCGGACGACGAGGAGATGGTCGACCGGCGGCTCGCCGTCGGCTTCGCGGACCTGGTCGGCTTCACCCGGCTGACCCGGCGCCTGGAGGAGGAGGAGCTCGGCGAGCTGGTCGAGTCCTTCGAGACGACCGCCGCCGACCTGGTCGCCGCGCATGGCGGCCGGCTCATCAAGACCCTCGGCGACGAGGTCCTCTTCGCCGCCGACGACGCGGGCACGGCCGCGGAGATAGCGCTCCGGCTGATCGAGGCGATGTCCCAGGACGAGACGATGCCCGCCCTGCGCGTCGGCATCGCCTTCGGCACGGTCACCACCCGGATGGGCGATGTCTTCGGCACCACGGTGAACCTCGCCAGCCGGCTCACCTCGATAGCTCCGAAGGACGCCGTCCTGGTCGACGGGGCGTTCGCCAAGGAGCTGGTCCGCCACGGCGACGCCCCGGAGTCCGAGGCGCAGGCCGCCGAGGCCGTCGCGGCCGCCGCCGAACGGGCCCGGCTCGCCGAGAAGGAGGGCCGCCAGCCCGACGACGAGCCGCCGCTGCCGACGTACCGCTTCGGGCTCCAGCCGATGTGGCAGCGCCCGGTGCGCGGGCTCGGCGTGGTGGAGCCGTGGCTGCTGGCCCGCCGGGGGAAGACGGGCTCCTGAGCGGTTACGGCTTCGCCCTGTCGGCGGTCCGGCGGTCCTGTCTAGGATTCCTGCCGGGTAACGCTCGTTAACGGCAACGGGCGTCTTGCCGCAGCTGTCGTCAACCGACAGCGCCGTCAACCGACAGGGGTGCAGCCATGACCGTCACGTCCGAGCAGCGGTTCGGGGAGTTCGTCGTCGTACGGCGGCACGAGGGGCAGGACCACGTCGCCGAGCTGGTCCTCGACCGGCCCAAGGCGATGAACGCCGTCTCCACCGACATGGCGCGCTCGATCGCCGCCGCCTGCGACGCGCTCGGCGCGGACCGGGACGTCCGGGCCACCGTCCTCACCTCCAGCCACGAGCGGGCGTTCTGCGTGGGCGCGGACCTCAAGGAGCGCAACTCCTTCTCCGACGCCGACCTCGTACGTCAGCGGCCCACCGCCCGGGCCGCCTACACCGGGGTCCTGGAGCTGCCGATGCCGGTGATCGCCGCCGTGCACGGCTTCGCCCTCGGCGGCGGCTTCGAACTCGCCCTCGCCTGCGATGTGATCGTCGCCGACGCCACCGCCGTGGTCGGGCTGCCCGAGGTGTCCGTGGGCGTCATCCCGGGCGGCGGCGGTACGCAGCTGCTGCCGCGTCGGGTGGGTGCGGCCCGCGCCGCCGAGCTGGTGTTCAGCGCCCGCCGCGTCGAGGCCGCCGAGGCGCGCGAACTGGGGCTGGTCGACGAGCTGGTCGCGGCGGGCCGGGACCGCGAGGAGGCCCTCGCGCTGGGCGGCCGGATCGCCGCCAACTCGCCGGTCGGGCTGCGCGCGGCCAAGAAGGCGCTCAGGCTGGGGCAGGGGCTCGACCTGCGGGCGGGCCTGGAGGTGGAGGACGCGGCCTGGCGGTCGGTGGCCTTCTCCGGGGACCGGGCGGAGGGCGTGGCCGCGTTCAACGAGAAGCGGCGCCCCGACTGGCCCGGCGAGTGACGACGCGTACGTCACACAGGGTGATCTCCGGCGCGGAAATAGTTGAAATCAGTTGCGCATCAAACTGATCAAAAGGGGACAAATCTACATAGGCTGTAGAAATGGGTGGTGACGATGTGCGGCTGCGGGCCGTGGTTTCGCTGGCGCAGACCATGGCCGCGGCCTACACGCCGCGCGAATCGTGGCGGGCGGCGGCGCTGGGCGCCTGCGAGGCGCTGAGCGGCAGTTTCGCCGCGCTCTCCGTGTGGGAGCGGGATCGGGGCAGGCTGCGGGTGCTGGTGAACGCGGGGCAACGGGCCGAGGGGGAAGAGGAGTTCCCCGAGGAGGAGGCCTACCCGGTCCACGAGTTCCCGGAGATCACCGAGTTCCTGCACGAGCGCTGGGCCGGCGGCGGCGAACCCGACGCCTGGGTGGAGACCGCCGACGGGCGGCCCGGCGCGGGTGCTCCGGCGCGCGGCGCCCGCCCGTACTGCCACCAGCGGGTGGCCGCGCTGCGGCGGCGCGGCCGGGGCTGCTGCGTGGTCGCGCCGATCGTGCTGCACGGCCGGGCGTGGGGCGAGCTGTACGTGGCGCGGCCGGCCGGGCAGCCCGTGTTCGACCGGTCCGACGCCGACTTCGCGACCGTGCTCGCCGCCGTCGTGGCCTCCGGGATCGCCCAGACCGAACGCCTGGAGGAGGTCCGCAAGCTGGCCTTCACCGACCCGCTGACCGGACTGGCCAACCGCCGCGCGGTCGACATCCGCCTCGACGAGGCCGTGGAGCGGCACCGCGTCGACGACACGGTCGTCAGCCTCGTCGTCTGCGACCTGAACGGTCTCAAGGCGGTGAACGACACCCATGGCCACGCCGTCGGCGACCGTCTGCTGGAACGTTTCGGCTCGGTGCTGTCGCTGTGCGGGGCGATGCTGCCGGAGGCGCTGGCGGCCCGGCTGGGCGGCGACGAGTTCTGCCTGCTCGCGGCGGGCCCCCCGGCCGACGCGGTGGTCGGCGTCGCGACCGAGCTGTGCGACCGGGCGGCGGTGATCGAGCTGGGCGAGGGGGTCGCCTGCGGGGTCGCGTCGACGGGCGACCCGATCGGCCCGGTGCGCTCGGCACGGCGGCTGTTCCGGCTCGCGGACGCCGCCCAGTACCGGGCCAAGGCGGCCCGCTCGCAGGGTCCGGTGGTGGCCGGGCGGGACGGCGAGGTCCTCCGGCTCGCGGACTCGCCGCCGAAGTCCGCACACGACCGGCGCAGGCTGCGGGGCAATCGGCCGTGAGGGTGTGCGGCAACCGGCCGTGCGGGGTGTGGCGGCCGACTGCGGGGCGGTGCGGCCGCCCGGCTGTGAGACGGTGGCCGCCGTCTGTGAGGCCGCGCGGGAGCGACCGGGCGTGAGGTCGCGCGGCAACCGGCCGTGCGGGGTGTGGGGCCCCGGCCCCGGACCGCCGTGCGGGGTGTGAGCCTCCGGCCCCGGACCGCCGTGCGGGGTGTGAGCCTCCGGCCCCGGACCGCCGTGCGGGGTGTGAGCCCCCGGCCCCGGACCGCCGTGCGGGGCGGCGTGCCGCCTCAGTGCGGGGGTGGCATCCGGATCAGGGCGTTGCCGATGCCGCAGCCGCCCTCCCCGGGCATCCGCTCCATCCGGGACGGCACCCACACCTCGGTGGCGCCTGGGCTCACCCGGGCGAGCAGGCAGTCCTGCGGGTCGTAGCCGTTGCCCTCGACCGCCAGGAGGACGCCGACCCTGCCGTTGTCGTCCGCCTTCACCTCCACGTCGATCGCCCGGTCCATGTCCAGCGCGGCGACCCTGCGCCGTACCTCGGCCTCGTCCACCCCGCCGCCCTCCGGCACCCGCGGAAGCTTCGCCTCCAGCTCCTCGTACGGCGGCTCGGGCGGAGGCGGCGGCGGGGCGAAGGTCAGCCGGGGGCCGTCCGGGCAGTCCACGGACCGGGGGTTCTCCCGCCACTCGGACCGGGGTGACACCCGCACCGCGAAGCAGCGCGCCACGGTGACCGGTTCGGGGTCGAACGTGTCGTCGTACGCCGAGCCGGTGGTGCGGACGGTCGCCTCGACGCCGTCCCCCTCGTGGGTCGAGGCGCCCTTCAGCCGCAGCGCCTCCACCCCGTCGAGCCCGGCCGCGGTGCGGCCGACGGTGAACAGCAACAGCGGTGCGAGCAGCAGGAGCCGGCGCATGCGCGCAGCCTCCACGCACCGCGGGCAGCGGCAAGTGGCAGGGGAGCGGCAGGCGGGCTGCCGGCGCCCTCGGCCGGTCCCGTAAGGGGCCCTGCGTGGCATCACTAGTGACATGGAGGGTTTCAGTCCGTACGCTGCTGAATATGGATATGCACACTGTCGTGGTGGGGACGTCCGGAACCACCGCCGAGGACGTCGTCGCCGTGGCCCGCCACGGCGCCCGGGTCGAGCTCTCCGCCGCCGCCGTGGAAGCCCTCGCCGCCGCCCGTCTCATCGTGGACGCGCTCGCCGCCAAGCCCGAGCCGGTCTACGGCGTCTCCACCGGCTTCGGCGCGCTCGCCAGCCGTCACATCAGCCCCGAACTGCGGGCGCAGCTCCAGCGCAACATCGTCCGCTCGCACGCGGCCGGCATGGGCCCGCGCGTCGAGCGCGAGGTCGTCCGCGCGCTGATGTTCCTCCGGCTCAAGACCGTCGCCTCCGGGCACACCGGCGTACGCCCCGAGGTCGCGCAGGCCATGGCCGACCTGCTGAACGCGGGCATCACGCCCGTCGTCCACGAGTACGGCTCGCTCGGCTGCTCCGGCGACCTCGCCCCGCTCTCGCACTGCGCGCTCACCCTGATGGGCGAGGGCGACGCGGAGGGCCCCGACGGCACGGTCCGCCCCGCCGGCGAGCTGCTCGCCGCGCACGGCATCGCCCCGGTCGAGCTGCGCGAGAAGGAGGGCCTGGCCCTCCTCAACGGCACCGACGGCATGCTCGGCATGCTGGTCATGGCCCTCGCCGATCTGAAGAACCTCTACACCTCGGCCGACATCACCGCCGCCCTCTCCCTGGAGGCGCTGCTCGGCACGGACAAGGTGCTCGCCCCCGAGCTGCACGCCATCCGCCCGCACCCCGGCCAGGGCGTCAGCGCGGACAACATGCTGCGGGTGCTGGCGGGTTCGGGGCTGACAGGTCATCACCAGGACGACGCGCCCCGGGTGCAGGACGCCTACTCCGTACGCTGCGCCCCCCAGGTCAACGGGGCGGGCCGCGACACCCTCGACTACGCGGCCGTGGTCGCCGGGCGCGAACTGGCCTCCTCCGTCGACAACCCGGTGGTCCTGCCCGATGGGCGCGTCGAGTCCAACGGCAACTTCCACGGCGCGCCCGTCGCGTACGTCCTGGACTTCCTCGCGATCGTCGCCGCCGACCTCGGCTCGATCTGCGAACGCCGCACGGACCGGCTGCTGGACAAGAACCGCTCGCACGGCCTGCCGCCGTTCCTCGCGGACGACGCCGGGGTCGACTCGGGCCTGATGATCGCCCAGTACACCCAGGCCGCCCTGGTCAGCGAGATGAAGCGGCTCGCCGTTCCCGCCTCCGCCGACTCCATCCCGTCCTCCGCGATGCAGGAGGACCACGTCTCCATGGGCTGGTCCGCCGCGCGCAAACTCCGTACCGCCGTGGACAATCTGGCCCGGATCGTCGCCGTCGAGCTGTACGCGGCGACCCGCGCGGTGGAGCTTCGCGCCGCCCGGGGGCTCACCCCCGCCCCCGCCTCGCAGGCTGCCGTGGACGCCCTGCGGGCAGCCGGCGCCGAGGGCCCGGGCCCGGACCGCTTCCTCGCGCCGGACCTGGCCGCAGCCGACACGTTCGTACGGGAAGGGCGCCTGGTCGCGGCCGTGGAGCCGGTCACCGGGCCGCTGGCCTGAACCGGACCCGTACGCGTACGGAACTGGTCTGAGCCGGACCCGTACCCATACACGTACGGAGGAAGGTCCCCGCGCCGGGGGGTGCGGGGACCTCTTCGTACCCGTACCGGGTCAGTAGGCCGAGCGCTCCCCGGAGCGGCGTACCGAGTAGGTGACGAAGCCCGCGCCGATGCCCAACAGGGCGGTGCCGCCGATGAGATACGGCGTGGTGTCCAGGCCCGGCCCGGTGTCGGCGAGGCGCGCCCCGGAGGCGTCGTCGGCCTGCCCGGCGGCCCGGTCGGACGCGGCGGGCGGGGTGCCCTGCGCGGCGTGCTCACCGGTCGCGTTGGCCGACGGGACGAACCAGAGAGCGGCCAGCAGCGTGCCTGCGGCGGTGGCGGTCAGCAGTGTGCGACGAGCGACGGACACAGATTCGATCCCCTTGCGACAACCATGAGTTAGCCCCGTGGGCCGATGCTAAGCAAAGCAGCGGGTCGGTGGAAAGTCGTGGCCCCGCAGGGCCTTACGCTCCGGCCATGAGCACAGATGAGACATCCAGGTTTGTTCGACTTCGCGTGGAGATGGTGCTGGAGGTCACCGACCTCGACGCCCTGACCGGCACCGCGCTCGAATCCATCGCCGCCGAGTACGGGGAGCCCGTCGCGGCCGTCGCCGGGAGCGACACCGCCGAGGAGCGGATGCATGCCGAAGCCACGGTCCGGGCAGACGGTGCAGAGGCCCTCGCCTCGTTGGTCGACCCCTTCGACTTGGTCAGCGAGGTGCCCGGGGTCGAGCTGGCCCAGGCTTCCTGGAGCAGCGAGTCCATTGAGTACGACCCCGACGCGGAGGGCTGGGACGAGGCGGACGACGGCGACGAGGACCTGTTCCTGCCGCGGGACGGGGACGACGAGGAGGGGTACGGCGACACGGTCGCGCACAATGGGGAGAACGACGGCGAGGACGGTGACCCCGCGCAGCGGGTGTGACGTGTGAGAACACCGGCCCCGGCCCCGCTCACCGGCGGACCGGGGCCGCGCCGTGCGGCGACGGAAACCGGGGCCCGAACGCGGGAACCACCGCCGCCGGGGCAGCGTCGATGAGTGGTGTTCCCCACATCTGTCGTGGATGCGGAACGGAGCGCCCTTTCCGGGTGTTCTTGGAACATTGACGGGGAATGCCGCCTGGCGGTCCCGTCCGGGGATTTTGGGGAAATCGGCAACGATGGAGAAGCGTGTGATGACGGACAGCAAGCGGCGCAAGGGCCTCATGGCCGCGTCCGCACTGCTCGGCGGCGTGCTGGTGCTTTCGGCCTGTACCGACGACGGCGACAAGGGCGGCAAGACGAGCGCCGGGAGTTCGGAGTCGTCGCAGCAGGAGGTCGACAAGGCGGCAGCCGCGGACGCCTCCGAGGCGCAGATAGCGATCAAGCCGAAGAACGGTGCGACCAACGCGAGCATCAACAACGCGGCCCAGGTCACCGTCGCCAAGGGCAAGCTGACCGAGGTCGTCATGACCACGGCGGACGGCACCCCGGTCGAGGGCACCCTGGCGGCCGACGGGTCCAGCTGGAAGCCCGCGGGCCAGCTGGAGCGGTCCACCACGTACAAGATCGACGCCACGGCGGCCGACTCGAAGGGCCGCGAGGCCCACGAGAACAGCTCCTTCACCACCGTCTCGCCCGACAACAGCTTCATCGGGAACTTCACCCCCGAGGACGGCTCCACGGTCGGCGTCGGGATGCCCGTCTCGATCAACTTCAACAAGGCGATCACGGACAAGAAGGCCGTCCAGGACGGCATCACCGTGACCTCCAGCAGCGGCCAGGAGGTCGTGGGCCACTGGTTCAACGGCCAGCGCCTGGACTTCCGCCCGGAGGACTACTGGCAGGGCGGCTCCACCGTCACCCTGAAGCTGGCGCTCGACGGCGTCGAAGGTGCGGACGGCGTCTTCGGCGTCCAGCAGAAGACCGTGACCTTCAAGGTCGGCCGCAACCAGGTCTCCACCGTCGACGCGAAGACCAAGCAGATGACGATCACCCGCGACGGCAAGACGATCAAGACGATCCCGATCTCCGCGGGCTCCCCCGACAACCCCACGTACAACGGTCAGATGGTGATCTCCGAGAAGCACAAGGAGACCCGGATGAACGGCGCCACCGTCGGCTTCACCGATGACGACGGCAAGGGTGAGTACGACATCAAGGACGTGCCGCACGCCATGCGGCTGTCCACGTCGGGCACGTTCATCCACGGCAACTACTGGGGCAAGGGCATCTTCGGCACCGCCAACACCAGCCACGGCTGCGTGGGCCTCGCCGACGTGAAGGGCGCGAACGACCCCAACGCCCCCGGCGCCTGGTTCTACGACAACTCGATGGTCGGCGACGTGGTCATCGTCAAGAACTCCCCGGACAAGACGATCACCCCGGACAACGGCCTCAACGGCTGGAACATGAGCTGGGCCGAGTGGACGGCCGGCTCCCAGGGCTGATCCACCCGTCCCGCTCTCCCGCTTCACCCCCGTCCCCGCCCGAAGGCGGCGGCTCCGGAGGACTCCGGTGCCGCCGCCTTCGGCGTGTGTCCGGGCACCTCCGAGGCCGTATACCTCCTCATGCCTCATGCCTCATGCCCTCCGCACACCTCCGCGGCCCGGCCATGACCCCGGAGGTAATCGACGCCCTCCGCCCGGCCCGGCAGCATCGTGGGTGCCCCGGAGAGTCACCCCGGAGCACCACCCCGACCGCACGGAGGACCCGGACCATGACCGCATACGCCATCGCCCGCCTGCGCCCCACCGACGCCCCCGTCGAGGACGAGGTGCTGAGCTACATCGAGCGGATCCAGGCCACCATGGAGCCCTACGGAGGCCGCTTCCTGGTGCACGGCGCCGAGGCGGAGGTGGTGGAGGGAGCCTGGCCGGACGCGTTGGTCATGATCGGCTTTCCCGGGGTGGAGGAGGCCCACGCCTGGTACGCGTCCCCGGCCTACCAGGAGATCCTGCCGCTGCGCACCCGGCATCTGGACGGTGACGTGATCATCGTCCCGGGTGTCGGTCCGGAGTACGACGCGTCGGCCACGGCGGCGGCGATGCGGGCGGCGCGGGAGCGGGCGGCAGGGTAGGCCGAGGAGCAGGCTCAGCCCGTACGGTCCTCCACCGCCGCCCGGTAGTTCCGCAGGTCGCAGCGTCGGACCTGGCGTATCCCCGCGAGGTCCTCGTGCGGCTCGTTGGGGCAGCCCGCGGGGCGCTCCGGGCGGGTGAGTGCGGTGGCAGGGCCCCGGAGCCGGTGCCAGGGCTGGAGCGGGAGCCAGAGGAGCCCGTACAGCCAGCGCAGCACCAGCCTGCGGAAGCCCGGGCGGCCCGCGTCGGGCAGGCGGATCACCCGGACGCCCATGATCAGCTTTCCGGCGCTCGCCCGGACGGCCATCGTCAGCAGCACCTGGTTGGCGAAGGACAGCGCGATCAGCTGGACCACCAGCAGGGCGATCGCGCGCCCCGTCCCGCCGGCGTTCAGGCAGGACCGCACCAGCAGTCCGACGGCCAGCAGGCACAGATAGGCGTCGAGCCCGACCGCGAGATAGCGCCGCATGTCGCCCGTGCCCTTGGGGATGCGCGGCTGCGCCCGGGGGCCGCGGGCGGGATACGCCGAGGGGCGGGCGTACGCCGGACAGGCCGCCCGCGGAAGCGCGTGCCCGTACGGCGGCTGGGGCGCGGGCGGTGCGGGGGGCGGGTCCGGACGGGACCGGGCGGTGTCGCTCCCGGCCCTGCGCACTCCGTACAGCGCCCGTAATGCGTCAGGAGGCTGCCCTCTCCGATGCCCCCGTGGCTTCGTCATGGGGGCATCATGACTGATCGTCAGGCGGGGTGTCCCTGTTCCTGACGGGTAACTCCCGGGCCCCGGCGTTGTTTCACCGGACCCTTACGATTGTCGGCCCCCGGCCCCCGGCCCCCGGCCCCCGGCCCCCGCCCGCATGCACGCACCGTCGCCGGGGGCGGGCTCGGCTGCCGCGCGCACCGCGCGAGAGCCGATCCGGAATGTGACCTTCGCCACTCGGGGTGGCACGTGGGGGTCCGTGACCGGAAGGCGGTTCCGGGCCGTGCGGGCCGCCCGGAACAGCGGATCGGGGGCCGGTGGGGGGCTCGGCGCGACCGTCCGGGCGCCGATCAAAACGGCTGATCATGGCCAATATATGGATGGTCCTCGAAGATCATCGGGTCGCACTGGAGAATCGGCCCCACGACGGTCCTGAGCATCGCCCGGCCGGGCGACGGCCGCGCGGTCCTCCCGCAGAACGGGAGTCGGCGGGGCTCCGGCGGGGGAGGCGGACCGGTGGCGCTCTCCGGGACGGGGGCGCCGACGCGCACGAGCCGACCACGGAAGGTCTTGATCAGATGCCGGTCATCCCCGACTCGCCCGACTCCGC
Organism: Streptomyces sp. NPDC058375; assembly: GCF_042723425.1. Lineage (NCBI taxonomy): Bacteria > Bacillati > Actinomycetota > Actinomycetes > Kitasatosporales > Streptomycetaceae > Streptomyces > Streptomyces sp. NPDC058375. The sequence continues at coordinate 16,975 of NZ_JBHXJG010000024.1, forward strand.
CCGCACGGACGCCGCGGCCCGCCTCATCGAGCCGCTCTACGCCGAGATCCTCCGGCGCAACCAGGGCGAGCAGGAGTTCCACCAGGCGGTCCGCGAGGTCCTGGAGACGCTCGGGCCGGTGCTGACCCGGCGACCCGAGTTCGTCGACGCGCGCATCATCGAGCGCATATGCGAGCCCGAGCGCCAGCTGATCTTCCGGGTTCCGTGGTCGGACGACTCCGGTGACATCCACGTCAACCGCGGTTTCCGGGTGGAGTTCTCCAGCTCGCTCGGCCCCTACAAGGGCGGGCTGCGCTTCCACCCCTCGGTCAACCTCGGCATCGTGAAGTTCCTCGGCTTCGAGCAGATCTTCAAGAACGCCCTCACCGGTATGCCCATCGGCGGCGGCAAGGGCGGCTCGGACTTCGACCCCAAGGGCCGGTCCGACGCCGAGATCATGCGGTTCTGCCAGTCGTTCATGACCGAACTCCACCGCCACCTGGGCGAGTACACCGACGTGCCCGCCGGTGACATCGGCGTCGGCGGCCGCGAGATCGGTTACCTCTTCGGCCAGTACAAGCGGATCACCAACCGTTACGAGTCCGGCGTCCTCACCGGCAAGGGCCTCGGCTGGGGCGGTGCGCAGGCCCGTACGGAGGCCACCGGCTACGGCACGGTCCTGTTCACCGCCGAGATGCTGCGCAGCCGGGGCGAGTCGCTGGAGGGCCAGACCGTCGCGGTCTCCGGCTCCGGCAACGTGGCCATCTACGCCGTCGAGAAGGCCCAGCAGCTCGGCGCGACCGTCATCACCTGCTCGGACTCCGGCGGCTATGTCATCGACGAGAAGGGCATCGACCTCGCCCTCCTCAAGGAGATCAAGGAAGAGGGTCGTGGCCGGGTCTCCGAGTACGCCGAACGACGCGGCGCCCACGCCCGGTTCGTGCCCGGTACGGGCGTGTGGTCGGTCCCCGCCGACGTCGCCCTGCCCTGCGCCACGCAGAACGAACTGCACGAGGCCGACGCGCTGGACCTCGTACGCAACGGGGTCAAGGCGGTCGCGGAGGGCGCCAACATGCCCACCACCCCGGAGGCGGTCCGGGTGTTCCAGGAGGCGGGCGTCGCCTTCGCCCCCGGCAAGGCGGCCAACGCGGGCGGGGTCGCGACGAGCGCGCTGGAGATGCAGCAGAACGCGTCCCGGGACTCGTGGACCTTCGCCCACACCGAGGAGCGGCTCGCCGAGATCATGCGACACATCCACGACTCCTGCTACACGACGGCGGAACGCTACGGCAGCCCCGGCAACTACGTGGTGGGCGCGAACATCGCGGGCTTCGAGCTGGTGGCGGACGCGATGCTGGCGCAGGGTCTGATCTGACCGTACGCCGGGGAGGCGCCGGTGCGGCTGTGGTCGGGCCGCCGGAACCGCTGCCCCGCGCGGGTGAGGCTGCCGGGTGCGGTCTCCCCCGGGCGGGGGAGCGGGTTGGCTCGCGCGGGTGATTCCTCGTCGTGCCTGCTCCGCGAGGGTGGAGCCATGACGCCGAAGATCCTTCACCGGCCCCCGTCGGTCAGTGACACCGAGCGGCCCGTTCCGCGCTGGGCGATGCGCCTGGCCTACGCGCTTCCGCTGCTTCTGCTGCCGTCATGCCTGTGGCGGCTGCCCTTCGCGCTGCACTTCGAGATGGGGCAGGTCCAGGAGGCCGGTATGCCCGCCTACTGGCTGAGCATTCCGTACGTCCTCGGACTCAGCGCGGTGACGGAAGCGACCGCGCTCCTGACCGTCGGGCTGGTCCGGGGCTGGGGTGAGGTGGTGCCGGCCTGGATACCGGTCATCGGGGGCAGACGCGTCCGGCCGATGGCGGCTGTCGTCCCCGCCGTGCTCGGCGGCCTGATCCTCACCTTCCTGTTCACCGCCGTACCGCTGGGCGACGATCGCAGCCTCACCCTGTACGGCGTCACCGACACCATCGGGTACACCAACGGCGCCTGGAACGTGCTGGCGACGGTGTGCGTCACCCCGGTCGCCGCTTGGGGGCCCATCACCATCGCTCTCGGGATCGCCTACTACCGGCGTCGAACCCGTCGACCCCGTCGAGCCCCTGCCGTCGCCGGGTGAGGACCCGTTCAGGTCCGTTCGGGTGGGCGGGTGGGCGGGTGGCGGCGGTTGTACTGCGCGCAGCCCTTTGCAGGCTCAGCGCGACGGCGAACACTCCGGCGACGATCGGACCGGCCGTCTGTCACGCGACTTCGCCAGCAGCAGATTCGCCCGGAGCGCAACGCCCGACCCGTGCCGGAGCCGTGCCGCGCTCCTAGGCTGGGGCCGTGAGCATCCGAGCGACGAACCAGGCCGACGTGATCCCTCTGCGCCCGCTCCCGGCGGCGGTCCCGGCTCGACCCCGGGAACCGCTCTGGCGTGACCTCGTCGGGGAGGTGCTGCGCCGAGAACGGCAGGCCCAGGGGCGGACGTTGAAGGATGTCGCCGAAGCGGCCCGGATCTCCATGCCGTATCTCTCCGAGGTGGAGAGAGGCCTCAAGGAGGCCTCCTCGGAGGTGCTGGCCGCCGCGGCCCAGGCGCTCGGCCTGAGCCTTGCCGACGTGCTGGCACTGGCGGGGGAGCGGCTGATCAGTCTCACGGCGGCGCGGTCCCGGCCCGGGTCGATGGGGGCGGCGGGCGGCCGGCGGTCCGTGAACTCGTCGGGCCCGATGGGTGGCGTGCTGCTGGCCGCCTGACCCGGGGGGAGGGCGGGTGACGTGCGGGACGTGCCTGGCCCGGAGAGGGGCGCTGCGCGCGGCGGCCTTGCGGGCGCCTTGCCCCCGGCCGGGCCCGACGACCGGGACGCCCTCTTCGTACGGCTGCTGCGGCGGATGCTTCCGGCGATGCTGACCGGCTGAAGCAGGGCCCGAGCCGGACGGGAGATCCGCAGACCTCCGCGTGCGGCTCAGCCCTCGGCCGGGGCCACGCCGATCGGGCAGGAGACTCCCGTACCGCCGATGCCGCAGTAGCCGCCCGGGTTCTTGTCCAGGTACTGCTGGTGGTACGCCTCCGCCGGCCAGAACGGGCGGCCCTCGGCCGGGAGGATCTCCGTGGTGATCTCCTTGTGGCCCGACGCCGTCAGGACCTTCTGGTACGCCTCACGGGAGGCGTCGGCGGCCGCTGCCTGGGCGGGGGAGTGGGTGTAGACCGCGGAGCGGTACTGGGTTCCCACGTCGTTGCCCTGGCGGAAGCCCTGGGTCGGGTTGTGCGACTCCCAGAACAGCTTCAGCAGCTCCTCGTACGTGACGACGGCCGGGTCGAAGACGACGCGCACCGCCTCCGTGTGGCCGGTCAGGCCCGAGCAGGCCTCGTCGTACGTGGGGTTCTCCGTGTAGCCGCCCTGGTAGCCGACGAGCGTCGTCCAGACGCCCTCGGTCTGCCAGAACTTCCGCTCCGCGCCCCAGAAACAGCCGAGCGCGAAGTCCGCCACCTCCAGGCCCTCCGGGTACGGGCCCACCAGGGGGTTGCCGAGGACCGTGTGGCGGGAGGGGACGGTGAATTCGGGGACGGGGCGGCCGCGCAGGGCCTGCTCCGGGGTGGGGAGCTCGGGGGTGCGGCGGTTCAGGAACATGCGGGGGCTCCTCCGGGGGTCGGTGTTCGGTACGTACAACACGGGAGCGGTCGCCGGGATTCCGGGAGGCCTGCCCATCGGCCCGCGCTCACCCGGCCGCCCCGGCGACGGCCGCCAGGGCCCGGGCGAAGCCCCGCGTCCGGGCCGTCTCGTGGTTCCGGTGCCACACCAGCGTGAGGGAGGACTCCGGCAGGCCGGTCACCGGGACGAAGGTCACCGCGTGGCTGCCGTAGTAGTCGGCCGTCGGGTCGCAGAGCAGCATCGCGCCCCGGCCCGCCCGCACCAGGGCCAGGCCCTCCTGGAGGCTGCTCACCGCCGGGCCCGCCGGAATCGGGCGACCGGCGGGGGTGACCGCCGGGGCCTGGGCGAGGCGCCAGTAGTCCGGGGCCGCCCCCGCGACGCCGATGAGCGGGCTGCCCGCCAGGTCCTCGGCGTCGATGCCGGGGCGGCTCGCGTACGGGTGCCGGTCGGAGACCGCGAGCGTCAGCGGCCGCGCGGAGAAGACCGGGCCGATCACCAGCGCGTCGTCCCGGACCGGCATCAGCACCACCGCCGCGTCCACCTCGCCCCGGTGCACCGCGCCGAACGGATCGGAGAGCGGGATCTCCACGATCTCGGCGGCGCAGTCGGGATGCCCGTCCCGGAAGTCCGTGACCGCCCGCATGAACGGGTCGTTCGCCGTCCCCTGGAAGCCGACGCGGAATACCCCGCCGACGCCGCGCGCCGCCTCCCGGACCTCGTCGATCGCCTCCACGATCGCGTCGAAGGCCGGCCGCAGCCCCGCGTGGAGCTGCTCGCCGAGCGGAGTGAGCCGGACCCGGCGGCTCGTGCGGTCGACCAGCCGTCCGCCGATCCTGCTCTCCAACGCCCGCAGCAGCTGGCTGATCCGGCTCTGCGAGAGGTACAGGCGCTCCCCGGCCCGGCCGAAGTGCAGCTCCTCGGCCAGCGCGAGGAACGCCTCCAGCTCCCGGATCTCCGGGTTGCTCACGTGTCCCCTCCGCCTTCCCCCCGTTCCCATCCATGAGTTCAGCTCATAGAAGGATGAGAGATCGGCCGTTGTTCCCGGCCTCCGGCCCCCGTTGGCTGAGGACATGACGCAGGTTCAGGAATCCTCAGGCGCCCCGGCCGCCCGCCCGGCCCCCGCGCGCAACGGCTGGTGGGGCGTGGCGGTCCTCGCGCTCGGCACCTTCACCGTGGTCACCTCCGAGATGCTGCCCGTCGGGCTGCTCACACCGATGGGCAGCTCCCTCGGCATCCCGGAGGGCGTCGCCGGCCTGACGCTGACCATCACCGGTCTCGTCGCGGCGCTCTCGGCCCCCACCCTCGTCCCGCTGCTCGGCCGCGCCGACCGGCGTACGGCCCTGTGCGTACTGGTCACCGTGCTGGTCGTCGGCAACCTCGGTGCGGCCTGGGCGGCCGACTTCGCGACCATGGTCGTCGCCCGCGTCCTGGTCGGCGTCGGCATGGGCGGTGTCTGGGCCGTCGCGGCCGGGCTCGCGGTCCGCCTGGTTCCGGCGAAGTCCGCGGGCACGGCCACGTCCCTCGTCTTCAGCGGTATCGCCGTGGCGTCCGTGCTCGGCGTCCCGGCCGGAACGTACCTCGGGGAGCTTGCCGGCTGGCGCGCCGCGTTCCTGGCGGCCGCCGGGCTCGGGGCCGTGGTGCTGGTCGCCGCGGCGCTCCTGCTGCCCCGGCTGCCCGCGGAGCGCACCGTTCCGTTCGGCGGTGCGCTGCGGCTGGCCCGTGACCCCCGGCTGCGTACGGGGCTACTCGTCATCGCCTTCCTCGTCACCGGGCACTTCGCGGCGTACACGTACATCAGGCCGGTCCTGGAGGACGTCTCCGGCGTCGGTGCGGGCACGATCGGCGTCCTGCTCCTGGTGTACGGGATCGCCGGCGTGGCCGGGAACTTCCTCGCCGGGGCCGGGGCGGCCCGCTCCCCGCGCGCCACGCTGCTGGTGATCGGCACGGTCCTGGTGCTCACCGTCGCCGCGCTGCCGTGGCTGGGCGGTTCCCCCGCCCTCGCGGCCGTCCTGATGGTGCTCTGGGGCCTCGGCTACGGCGGTGTCTCGGTGAGCACGCAGACCTGGGTGCTGCTCGCCGCCCCCGACGCCCGCGAGGCCGCCTCCTCGCTGTTCGTCGGGGTGTTCAACGCGGCCATCGCGCTCGGGGCGCTGGCCGGCGGGCTGGTGGCGGACGGCATCGGGATCACGGCCGTCACGGTGACGGGCGCGGCGCTCGTGGCGGGCGCGCTGGTGACGACGGCGGCGGGCCGGGCCCCTGTGCCCGGCGCACCCGCCGTACCCGGGAAGAGCTGATCCCGCCGCGACGCCCCGGCCCTCGTACCCGCCGGGCCGTGGAACCGTACGGAGCCGGAACCCGGCCCCGTACGGCATTCCGGCCGGAGTCAGGACCCGGCCCTGTAGGGCGTTCCGTACGGAGCCAGGACCGGCCTCGTACGAAGGTCAGTGCGGCAGCGTCGCCGGGCTGCCGCCGTTCGCCTCGTAGCCCGCGACCGCCAGCGCCCGGTAGACCGTGTACTGCGCGGCCGGGTCCGGGTCCGCCGTCCACGGCAGCGCACCCACGTGGCCGTCGACCCGGACCAGCTGGTGCATCGCCTCCGACCAGCGCTCCATGTGGACCAGGAACAGCACCAGCAGGTGCCGGACATGGGCCAGCATCGGGTCGTCGGGGCGGGCCGCGTGCACCGCGAACATCGCGCCCTCGACCGCCTTGGTCACCACCTGGCTGCGGTAGAAGCTCTGCACCATGTTGACCTCGGGCAGATGCTCGTACACCGCGAACAGCGGCAGCGCGGCCAGCAGCGAGCCCTGCGGGGCGCGGGCGGCGGCGGCCGTGGCGAAGGCGTCGGCGTCCTTGCGCGAGCCGTGCCACCTCTCCGAGTGGAAGTGCAGCGCCGCGATGTGCGCGCCCATGTGCGCCGGGGCCCGGTCGATGATCTTCGCCCAGAGCTGGTCGAACTGCTCGGGGGTGTAGCCCAGGCCCCGGGCCACCGCCAGTTCCACGATGTACGGGACGGGGTCGCCCGGGGCGAGCAGGGCCGCCTCGCCGCAGACCGTACGGGCCTCCTCCAGGATGATCCGGAAGTCGTCGCTCCCCGCCGCCGAGGACCGCCACGCCTGCTGCACCAGGAACTCCGCGTGCACCGCCGCACCGCCCGCGTCCTTCGGGGACTCCGCACGCCAGGCCCGCAGCCACGAGCCGCCCCTGCCCGGCTGCTGCGCCAGCTCCAGCGAGGCCGCGCCCGCGAAGGCCTGGACCCGCTGCCAGCGCACCTCGCCCTCCTTCGGCGTCCCGGCCAGCAGCTGCGAGGCCGCCTGCCACTGCTGGGTGCCCTGGACGACGTCGAGCACGTCCAGGAGGTCCTGGTCGGGGCCCGGCATCCGGACGTCCAGCTCCTCCTGGCGGGCGAAGCCGTACGTGTCCGGGTCGGCGGCGTCCGGCGAACCGGGCGCGACCTGGCGGATACCGCCCCGGCGGCGCATCACCCAGGGGCCGATCACGGCGGCGAGCATGCCCATCGCGAGCAGGAACAACAGAATCTCCATGGACCCATTGTCCCCGGAGCGGCGAGTGGCCGGTAAGGGCCCTTGAGACGAACTACGCTCGGGCCTCATGAGCGACCAGCACAGCTTCGAAACCCTCGCCATCCACGCGGGGAACACCGCCGACCCCCTCACCGGCGCGGTGGTTCCGCCGATCTACCAGGTCTCCACGTACAAGCAGGACGGCGTGGGCGGACTGCGCGGCGGTTACGAGTACAGCCGCAGCGCCAACCCGACCCGCACCGCCCTGGAGGAGAACCTCGCGGCCCTCGAAGGCGGCCGCCGCGGTCTCGCCTTCGCCTCCGGCCTCGCCGCCGAGGACTGCCTCCTGCGTACGCTGCTGACCCCCGGCGACCACGTGGTCATCCCGAACGACGCCTACGGCGGCACGTTCCGCCTGTTCGCGAAGGTCGCCGCGCGGTGGGGCGTGGAGTTCTCGGTGGCCGACACCTCGGACGTGGCCGCCGTACGGGCCGCGATCACCCCGCGCACCAAGGCGGTCTGGGTGGAGACCCCGTCCAACCCGCTGCTCGGCATCACCGACATCGCCGCCGTCGCCCAGGTCGCGCACCAGGCCGGGGCCCGCCTCGTCGTCGACAACACCTTCGCCTCGCCCTACCTCCAGCAGCCCCTGGCCCTCGGCGCGGACGTCGTCGTGCACTCCACCACCAAGTACATGGGCGGGCACTCCGACGTCGTCGGCGGCGCGCTCGTGGTCAGTGACCCGGAGCTGGCCGAGGAACTGGCGTTCCACCAGAACGCCATGGGCGCGGTCTCCGGCCCCTTCGACGCCTGGCTCGTGCTGCGCGGCATCAAGACGCTCGCCGTCCGCATGGACCGGCACACCGAGAACGCCACCAAGGTCGCCGACCTGCTGACCCGGCACCCCAAGGTCTCCCAGGTCCTCTACCCGGGCCTGCCCGAGCACCCCGGCCACGAGGTTGCCGCCAAGCAGATGAAGGCCTTCGGCGGCATGGTCTCCTTCCGCGTCGCGGCCGGCGAGGAGGCGGCGGTCGAGGTCTGCAACCGCGCGAAGCTCTTCACGCTCGGCGAGTCCCTCGGCGGCGTGGAGTCGCTGATCGAGCACCCGGGCCGGATGACGCACGCCTCCGTCGCGGGCTCCCTGCTGGAGGTCCCGGCCGACCTGGTCCGGATCTCCGTCGGCATCGAGAACGGCGACGACCTGCTCGCCGACCTCACGCAGGCGCTGGGCTGATGGCCCGGGCCGGGGCCCCTCCCGGGCGGCCCCGGCTCACCAGCCCTCCAACGGCGGAGTGACCTGGGCGGGCTCGGTCGCCCACGGCTGCTCGATCCCGACCCAGACGAGGAGCGCCGCCAGCACCACGGCCAGCAGCCAGCCCGCCGTCCGGTGCGCCGCCCGGCGCAGCCGCATACGGCGTCCGCCGCGCCGCACCGCCCCCGCGGCCAGGTCCGGCGGCAGGGCCGGGTGCGGGCCGTCCAGCATCCGCCGGACCTGCTCCTCGCGCGGGTCCGGGCCCCGGCGGCCGGCGCTCACGGCGTCACCCGGGAACCTGGCGCAGAGGCCTGCCCGGGCCCGCCCGCGCCGCGGCTCGCCGGGGCCCTGGCCGCCCCGCGCCCCGCCCCGCTCGTCCCACGCCCAGCCTCGCCCGCCCGGCCCCCAGCCTCGCCCGCCCGGCGCCCAGCCTCGCCCGCCCGGCGCCCCGCCCCGCTCGCCCCAAGCCCTGCCCCCGCCGTCCCGGGCCGCCGCCCGCCCGCCCGCAGCGTCGCCACCGCCCGCGCGCACACCGCCCGCACCCGGTCGGCCGGCAGCCCGAGCAGCGCCGCCGTCTGCTCCTCGCCGACCTCCTCGTACATCCGCAGGACCAGCACCAGCCGTTCGATCGGGGTCAGCCGGTCCAGCAGACCGCCGCGCGGCCGCTGATGGCGGCGGGCCTCCCTGGCGAAGCGGAGGGCCAGCTCCCGGCGGGCCCGGTCGTAGGGGTCGCCGCCGTGCAGCCGGTCCCAGTCGGCGTACGTACGGGCGAGCGCCGCGCGCAGCAGCGCCTCGGCCCGTACGTACGCGCCCGGCGGCTGCGGCGGTTCGCCGGTGAGCAGCGTCGCCGTGTGCAGCAGGCGGCCGCCCGCGCCCGCCACGAAGGCCTCGAACTCCAGGGCGCGGAGCCGGTCCCGGTGGGTCGCCCGCTCTGCCATGGACCACATACGAGCCCCGCCACCCGGGTGCGGTCAAGGGGGGCGGCACGACGGGATCGCGGAGGTCTCCTCTACGCCGAGGTCCAGCCCTCGCCCAGGTGCAGGGCGAGGAGAGCGATGTCGTCCTCCTTGTCCTCACCGAACGAGCGCAGGAGGAAATCGCAGAGGGCCTCCAGTTCCCGGGGGCCGGACACCGCGGCGTCGAGGAACTCGGCCAGGCTGTCGTCCAGGTCCTGGTTGCGCACCTCGACCAGCCCGTCGGTGATCAGCACGAGCCGGGCGCCCGGTGCGGTGGGGTGGACGTGGGTCGGGGGGTGGGGCAGTCGCAGGCCCAGCAGCGGGCCGTGCTCGGGGAGGTAGGCGGCGCTGCCGTCGGGGCCCAGAAGCAGCGGGGGGATGTGACCGGCGTTGGCGATGTGGAGCCGGCTGCCGTCCGGCTCCACCAGGACGAGGCAGAGCGTCACGGTGAGGCCGGGCCTGGTGTGGGCGAGGAGGGCGTCGAGCCGCTCCAGCACGTGGTGCGGCGGGTGGCCCTCCAGCGCGTAGGCGCGCAGGGCATGGCGGATCTCGCCCATGACCGTCGCCGCGACCAGTGAGTGCCCGGCGACGTCGCCGATGGCCAGCAGCAGTCCGGCCGGGGTCTGGAGCGCCTCGTAGAAGTCGCCGCCGATCTCGGCGTGGTCGGAGGCCGGGAGGTAGCGCACGGCGAGGGCCGTGCCGGGGGCGTCGGGGAGCCGGTCCGGCAGGAAGGTGCGCTGGAGGGCGAGCGCCAGGGCGTGCTCCTCGTTGTAGGTGCGCAGGGCCTCCAGGGCCAGGGCGCTGGCGCTCACCAGTTGCTGGAGCAGTTCGCGCTCGTCGGTGGTGCGGGCCGCGGCGGCCGGAACGGCGACGCAGACGGGCGGCCGGTTGCGTTTGGTGCGGGCCACCACCAGGACCACGTCCCCCTCGATCGGGTCGAGCGGCAGCAGCGCCTTCCACCGGCCCGCCGGCATCGGTACGACGTCGACGCCGGTGCCGCCTCCCAGGGCCGGGGACACCAGCTGGTCGAGCAGTTCGGCGCGCGCGGGCATGGAGACCGGCGCGGCGTCCGGGCCCGCGGCGTGGCTGTGCACGGGCAGGCCCTGCGGGCTGAGGAAGACCGCGGTGGCCGGGCCGGACATCAGGGAGGCCGCGCCACCGGTCGCCGCCGCGCTGAAGGAGTGGAAGCCGACGGCCCGGTAGACGTCCAGAGTGGCCCGGTTCAGTGTGGTCAGCCGCAGTGTCAGGTGCTCCGCCCGCCGCCGTGCCCGTGCGTAGCGCAGGGCGGCCGTCACGGTGGCCAGGAACTCGTTCGGATCGATGGGCTGGTCGAGATAGGCGTCCGCGCCCCGGCTGAGCCCCTCCGTGTGGTCCTCGGTGTGGACGGCGACGGCCGACACGTGGACGACCGGCAGATAGGCGGTGCGCGGGTCGGCCTTGATCCGCTCGCAGACCTCGAAGCCGGTCATGTCCGGGAGTTGCACGTCGATGACGGCCACCTCGGGCAGCGTGCGGCCCGCCGATTCCAGCAGGTCCAGGCCCTCGGCGCCGTCGGCCGCGCCGAGCACCGTGTGCCCGGCGCGGGTGAGCCAGCTGGTGAGGATGTAGCGGTTGGTCTCGTCGTCGTCTATCACCAGGATGGTTCCTGGCGCGGCGTCGCGCTGCGCGGTCTCGGTCACGGGGTGTTCTCCGGGGCGGGGGCGGGGGCGGACGTCGGGGGTGCGGGCGTGAAGGGCAGTTCGACCTCCACCCGGGTGCCCGCTCCGGGCCTGCTCGACAACCGGAGCGTTCCACCGAGGAGTTCGGTGAGGGTCCGGGCGTACGGGAGCCCGAGGCCGGTGCCCCGGTGGGCCCGCTGGTGAGGGCCGCGCACCTGGTAGAACTCCTCGAACACCCGGGACAGCTCGGCTTCCGGGATGCCCACCCCGGTGTCCGTGACGGTGAAGGCCATCCGCGGCGGATCCACCCGGACCTCCAGGCGGACCTCGCCCTTCTCGGTGAACTTCAGGGCGTTGGACAGCAGGTTGCGCAGGATGCGTGTCAGCAGGGCCTCGTCGGTCACCGCCATGGGCAGCGCCGAGGACTGCGGCATCAGCAGCGTCACGTCGGATGTGCCCGTGTTCCGCATCACCGCACCCAACTGGGCCAGCAGCGCCCGCAGATCGGTCGGCGCGGCGTTGATCTCCAGCTGGCCCGCCTCCGCCTTGGCCACGTCCAGCAGGTCGCCCACCAGCGCGAGCAGGGACTGACCCGAGGCGTCGATCAGGGAGAGCTGCCGACGCTGCTCGTCGGTCAGCGGGGAGGAGTCCGGGGTGAGCAGCAGCCGGGTCAGCGCCACCACCGCGTTCACCGGGGTGCGGAGTTCATGGCTGATGTTGCGCCAGAACCGCGTCTTGGCCTCGCTGGTCTCGCGCAACCGGGCGGACTTCTCCTCCAGCTCGGCATGGAGGGCCACGACACCGCTGTTCGTCTCCTCCAGTTCCTGCGACAGCTCGGTGTAGAGGGCCAGCACACCCCGGTTGGTCTCCTCCAGCTCCTCGTTGAGCCGCCGCAACTCCTCGCGCTGGGCCCGGGTCTCCTCCAGAGCGGTGATCAGGTCGCGGGTCTGCGCCCGCAGGTCCTCCGCGAGGGTCGGGGACGTGTGGCGGCGCAGTGCCTCGACGATCCCGCGCCGGGCGTCCGGGCCGTCGGTCCAGTCCGCCGGAAGCGGGTGCTCCGCGACGATCCGCTCCCGGGCCGCGCCGGACTCGTGGCGGACCCGGTGCAGCAGCCGGGCGGCCGGTTCGAGATCGGGGCCCGCCTTCGTACCGCCCGCCCAGGCGAAGACGACGGCGAGCACGCGTTCCGGACCCGCAGGGAGGGCGAAGGTCACGGTCAGCCCCTCGCAGCCCAGCCGGTCGCGGCCGAGCTCGCTCAGCGCGGTGGCGATGCGCACCTGGTCCTGGCGATCCATGCCGAGGGCCTCCGCCGCGCTCTGCCCGCTGCGCCGCAGGGCGAAGACGTCCTGCGCTGTGGCGAGGTCGTACGTCGCGAGGGTGGCCGCGTCGGGCGCGCCGCCGCTCACCAGGGTACCTTGACGACCACGATCCCGGCGTCGTCGTGGCGGACTCCGGCCTCGCGCAGCAACTGCCCGGCCATCACGGCCGGGGTGTGCCGGAGCAGTCCGGGCAGGTCGTCGGCCTTCCACCGTTCGGTCAGCCCGTCGGAGTGCATGACGAGGGCGCCGCCCGGCGGCAGCGGCAGCTCGAACGTCCGCGGGCTGCGCATCTGCTGCCCGACGATGCCCGGAGCCGAGAGCAGGCCCTTGCGGGAGTCGGGGCCCAGCAGCACCCCGCTCACGTTGCCGATGCCGCAGTAGAGCATGCGTCCCCGGGCCGGCTCGATCCTGGCCACCGCGACCGCGCCGCCCCGCGTGCCCCGCAGCGCGGCGTGGATGCGCCGCAGCAGGTCCTCGGGGTGGCGGTCCGTGCTCCGGCGGAACTCCGTCACCGCGGCGTCGGCGGCGAGCGCGGCGAGCGGCCCGTGGCCCAGCCCGTCGCACAGCATGACCAGGATCGCCGGCTCCGGGGGAAGGGCGGAACGGCCGGTGGCGGAACGCGGCCCTTCCTCGCCGCCCGTCACCCCGCCCTCGTCCAGGCGTACGGCCCAGGCGTCGCCGCAGCTCGTCTCCCCGCTGATGGGCCGGGTCAGCCCCGATGCGACGGACGGCACCCCGCCGGTGGGCCCGCTCCCGGCCCCGCGCGCCCAGAACTGCGCGGCCATGACGGTGCCCCGGCCCGGCAGGGAGTGGACGTCGAAGGCGTCGGCGAGCCGGGCCACCGCCCCGAGACCGATACCGAGGGTGCCACCGGAGGACGTTCCGTCCGCCAGGGCCGCCTCGACATCGGCCATGCCGGGGCCCGTGTCCACGGTGAGGAACTCCACCCCCGCCCGGTCCGCGGTGCGCAGGACCCGCAGCAGCAGTGCGCCGTCGCTCGCGTGCCGCTGGAGGTTGGTCGCGGCCTCGGTGACCGCCAGGGCGACCTCGGAGGCCCGGTAGCCGTCCAGCCCGATGCGCCGGGCCAGGGTGGCGGCCGCGCCCCGGGCCGCCGAGGGCATCTCGGCGGCGTCGCGGAACCACTCCACGTCCTCGCAGTCGACCACGGCAGGCCCCGTCATCGCGCCCACTTGACGATGGTGACGGTGGTGCCGCGGTCCACCTCGGTGTCCAGGAAGAACTCGTCGACCAGGCGTCGGGCCCCGCTCAGGCCGAGGCCCAGCCCGCCGCCGGACGTCCAGCCGTCGGTCAGGGCCAGCTCGGTGTCGGGGATGCCGGGGCCGGAGTCCTCGAAGACCGCCGCGATTCCGCGCCGGCCGTGCCGCTCCACCAGGCCGGCCCGCATCTCGCCGCCTCCGCCGTAGACCAGGGTGTTGCGGGCGAGCTCGCTGGCGGCCGTGACGAACTTCGTCTGGTCCACCAGGGACAGCCTGCACTGCTGCGCGAACGCGCGGACCTGCTGGCGGGAGCGTACGACGTCGTCGTTCTGGGTGATCGGCTGTGCCTGCGGCGGGGCTTCCGGAGCCCAGGGGACGGTCACGGCAGTTCTGCGCCGGCCGCAGACCGGCGCAGCAGCGCGAGCCCCTTCTCCAGGTCGAGCGCCGTGCGCACGCCGCCCAGGGAGAGGCCCAGCTCGACGAGGGTGATGGCCACGGCCGGGCGCATGCCCACCACGACGGTCTCGGCGTCGAGCAGCCGGGATATGGAGGCGATCGTGGCCAGCATCCGGCCGACGAAGGAGTCGACGATCTCGACCGCCGTGATGTCGATGACGACCCCGCGGGCCGCCCGGGCGACGATCTGGTCGGCCAGGTCCTCCTGGAGGTCCAGAACCGTCTGGTCCTCCAGATCCACCTGGATCGAGACCAGGAGGATGTCACCGATCCGCAGGACCGGAACGCGTTCGCTCATCGTCGGGCGTCCTGGTGAGCGACGAGATCGACGCCGGACTTGCGCAACGCGTGCTGGAGGGCGTCGGCGAGGGTCGCCTTGGTGACGATGTCGCCGAACTCGATGCCCAGGGCCACGATGGTCTGCGCGATCTGCGGGCGGATCCCGGAGACCGTGCACTCCGCGCCCATCAGCCGGGCCGCCACGACCGTCTTGAGCAGGTGCTGGGCGACCTGCGTGTCGACGGCGGGAACTCCGGTGATGTCGATGATGGCCTGCTCGGAGCCGGTGTCCACCAGGGCCTGGAGCAGTTTCTCCATCACGACCTGGGTGCGCGCCGAGTCCAGGGTGCCCACGAGGGGCACGGCGATGACCCCGTTCCAGAGCTTGACCACGGGGGTCGACAGCTCCATGAGCTGGGTCGTCTGCGAGCTGATGATCTCCTCGCGGGTGCGGGTGTACGCCTCGACGGTGAACAGGGCCAGATCATCCAGGGCGCGGCCCAGCCGCAGGTACGCGGTGGTCTCCTCGGCGGAGTCGTTGCGCAGCGCCGGCTCCAGGGCCTGCTTGAGGGCCAGCACGCTGATCGCGGTTTCGCTGGGGGTGAACCCCTGCCGGGCCCGGTTGCGCGAGAGCTCGGTCAGCAGCGCCCGCACCTCGGAGAAGCCCTCACCCCGAGTGTCCTCGCCTCCCGCCCGCAGTCCTTCCACGAGCGCCTCGTAGAGTTCACGCAGCTCGCGGTCGACCTCGGCCTTGCTGATACGGCCCTGGAGCGAGCCGGTCACCTTGTCGATCCACTCGGCGGTGACCTTCTCAGGGTCGGTGGACAGCAGCCCCACCGGACCTCTCGGACTACCCTGCTTTGCCACGTTCCGCCCCTTTACTTCTAAAAAGTATCCCTCGGGCAATTCTTCGTGAAGCGTACGGCAAGGCCCCTGCCGCGTTGCGCGGGCAGGGGGCTTTCACGGGTGGGGCGGGGGGTGCCGACGGTGGCTGCGAGAGAGGTTCAGTCGGTCTGCGGCGGCTGGTACGCGGCCTGCCGGGCGGCCAGCGAACCGTTGAAACGGGTCAGCAGGGCGCAGAACGTGTCCCGCTCCTCCTGCGTCCAGCCGTCCGTCACCTGCGACATCAGCTCGCGCCGCGAGGCGCGGACCTCTTCCAGGCGGGCCTGACCGCGCGGGGAGAGCTGGAGCACCACGGCCCGGCCGTCCTCCGGGTGCGAGGTGCGCTTGACCAGACCGGTGTCCACCAGCGGGGCGACCTGCCGTGTCACCGTCGAGGAGTCGATCCCCATCCCGGCCGCCAGCGCCTTGACGCCCATCGGCCCTTCCTTGTCCAGCCGGTTCAACAGCAGGTACGCCGCCCGGTCCATCGAGTTGCGGACCTGGCCGACACCGCCGAGGCGGGTCTGCTCGGCACGGCGGGCGAAGACCGCCACCTGGTGCTGGAGCGAGTCCAGCAGGCGGTCGGGGCCCGGGTGTTCGGGGGCGGCGCCCCCGGAAGGAGACGCAGCAGTCGTCATGTCCTGAGGGGGCATGGCCGGGAGCTCTCTTCGTGCGGTGTCGGATGGGTGGGGGACAGAGTACGCGGCCCCGGGGCAACGTGTACCAGTGCCGCACAAACCTGCGGACACCACCGCAGGCCGCCATGAGACAAGTCTGCCGCGCGCCCTGCGAGCTGCAAGACTTGCGGACATGAGCTTCCGCGCGACCGCCCACCATCCGGCCCTGATCCTCGACGACGTCCGGGGGGCACGGAAAATGCTGGACGGAGTGGCCCGGATGACCGCCCTGGAGGGCAGCCGCCATCTGACCGAGCTGGTCGGCGCCCCGGTCCACCTCAAGTGCGAGAACCTCCAGCGCACCGGCTCCTTCAAACTGCGCGGCGCCTATGTCCGGATCTCCGGCCTCACCCCGGTGGAGCGGGCGGCCGGGGTCGTCGCCGCCAGCGCCGGGAACCACGCCCAGGGCGTCGCGCTCGCCTCCTCCCTCCTCGGCGTGCGCTCCACGGTCTTCATGCCCGTCGGGGCGCCCCTGCCCAAGGTCGCCGCGACCCGGGAATACGGGGCCGAGGTGCGGCTGCACGGCCAGGTCGTCGACGAGACGCTCGCCGCCGCCGAGCGGTACGCGGAGGAGACCGGCGCGGTCTTCATCCACCCCTTCGACCACCCCGACATCATCGCGGGCCAGGGCACCGTCGGCCTGGAGATCCTGGAGCAGTGCCCGGAGGTCCGCACGATCGTCCTCGGCATCGGCGGCGGCGGGTTCGCCGCGGGCGTCGCCGTCGCGGTCAAGGCCCTGCGCCCCGACGTCCGGATCGTCGGCGTCCAGGCCGAGGGCGCCGCCTGCTACCCGCCCTCCCTCGCCGCCGGGTACCCCGTCTCGCTGGACTCCCCGGTCAGCACGATGGCCGACGGCATCAAGGTGGGCCGCCCCGGCGACGTACCGTTCGCCCTGGTCGAGGAGCTGGTCGACGAGGTCCGCACGGTCACCGAGGACGAGCTGTCCAGCGCCCTGCTGCTCTGCCTGGAGCGGGCCAAGCTGGTCGTCGAGCCCGCCGGGGCCAGCCCGGTGGCCGCGCTGCTCAGCGACCCGAAGGCGTTCCGCGGGCCGGTCGTCGCCGTGCTCTCCGGCGGCAACGTCGACCCGCTCCTGATGCAGCGCATCCTGCGGCACGGGATGTCCGCGGCCGGCCGCTATCTCAGCCTGCGGCTGCGGCTCACCGACCGGCCGGGCGCGCTGGCCGCCCTGCTGGGTGCGCTGACCGTGGCCGACGCCAACGTCCTCGACATCAGCCATGTGCGCACCGACCCCCGCCTCGGACTGACCGAGGCGGAGGTCGACCTGCACCTGGAGACGAAGGGCCCGCAGCACTGCGCGGAGGTCGAGGAGGCGCTCCGCGCGGCGGGCTACCGGGTGATCGGCTGACCGTCCGCTTCGCGCCGATTGGCCGGATCGCGTTATTCGCCGCGCGGTGAGGCCCCGCGAATCCTAGGATCGCTCACGGAACGACGTACCGAGCACGTATCCGCGAGCGACGGGGGAGTCCTCTATGCCAGGTGCCATCCACGCCGAAGGTCTGGTGAAGACCTTCGGTGACGTACGAGCCCTGGACGGAGTCGACCTCGACGTCCCCGAGGGCACCGTCCTCGGACTGCTCGGGCCCAACGGCGCGGGCAAGACCACCGCCGTACGGGTGCTGACCACGCTGCTGCGCCCGGACAGCGGCACGGCGACCGTGGCCGGGATCGACGTACTGAAGAAGCCCAACGACGTACGCCGCTCGATCGGGCTCTCCGGGCAGTTCGCCGCGGTCGACGAGTATCTGACCGGCCGGGAGAACCTCCAGATGGTCGGGCAGCTCTACCAGCTGAGCGCCCGGGACGCGAAGGCCCGCGCGGGCGTCCTGCTGGACCGGTTCAACCTCGGCGACGCCGCCGACCGCACCGCCAAGACGTACTCCGGCGGGATGCGCCGCCGCCTCGACCTCGCGGCGGCACTGGTCGTCTCGCCGCCCGTGATGTTCATGGACGAGCCGACGACCGGCCTCGACCCGCGCAACCGGCAGCAGCTGTGGGACGTCATCGAGGACCTGGTGGCGGGCGGTACGACCCTGCTGCTGACCACGCAGTATCTGGAGGAGGCCGACCGCCTCGCCAACGACATCTGCGTCATCGACCACGGCAAGGTCATCGCCCGCGGCACCTCCGACGAGCTGAAGGCCCGCACCGGCGGTGAGCGCGTCGAGGTCGTCGTGCACCGCCCCGAGGAGATCGAGCGCGCCCGTGCCGTGCTGACCTCCCTCGGCAAGGGCGAGGTCACCGTCGTCCAGCTCTCCCGCAAGCTGACCGCCCCGGTCAACGGCGGGGCCAAGCTGCTCGCCGAGATCATCCGCGACCTGGACGCCCAGGGCGTGGAGATCGACGACATCGCCCTGCGCAGGCCCACCCTCGACGACGTCTTCCTCTCCCTCACCGGCCACGCGGCCGAAGCGGACGCCAACGAGGAGAAGGAGGAGACCCGGTGAGCACCACCACCAAGGACGCTCCCGTCCTGGCACCACGGCCCTCCGGCGGCGTGGTCCAGTCGGTCAAGGACTCGCTCGTCGTCGCCAAGCGGAACCTGATCCGCATGGCCCGGATCCCCGAGATGGTGATCTTCGGACTGATCCAGCCGGTCATGTTCGTGGTGCTGTTCACCTACGTCTTCGGCGGTTCGATCAGCATCGGCGGCTCCACCGACCCGCAGCTGTACAAGGAGTTCCTGATGGCGGGCATCTTCGCCCAGACCGTCACCTTCGCCACCGCGGGCGCCGGCGCGGGCATCGCCGACGACATGCACAAGGGGCTCATCGACCGCTTCCGGTCGCTGCCCATGGCCCGGGGCGCGGTCCTCACCGGACGGACGCTCGCCGACCTCGTCCAGACCACCCTCACCCTCGTCGTCCTCGCGGGGGTTGCCCTGCTCGTCGGCTGGCGGACCCACGAGAACCTCGGCAAGGTGATCTGCGGCTTCCTGCTGCTGCTCCTGCTCGGCTACGCGTTCTCCTGGATCGGCGCGCTGATCGGCCTGTCCGTCCGCACCCCGGAGGCGGCCACCTCCGGCGGGCTGATCTGGCTGTTTCCGCTGACGTTCATCTCGAACGCCTTCGTGCCGGTCACCAACATGCCGACGTTCCTCCAGCACGTCGCCGAGTGGAATCCGTTCAGCGCCACGGTGGCGGGCGCCCGTGAGCTCTTCGGCAACACGATGCCGGGCCTGCCGAGGTCGGTCACCGGCGCCTGGCCGATGGAGCACCCGGTCCTCGCCTCGGTCCTCTGGTCGATCCTGATCATCGTGGTCTTCCGGACGCTCGCGGTCCGCAAGTACCGCTCGGCGACCGCCTGAGGCGCTCCTGACGACCTGGGACACGACACGCGGGAGCCCCGGCCTTCATCGATGAAGGCCGGGGCTCCCGCGTGTCGTTCCGTCGTCGTGGGCCGGACGTCAGCCGGTGTAGGGCTTCGCCGCCAGGATCTTCACCGAGGCGGTCTTCCCGTTCGGCAGCTCGTAGTCCGCGTCTTCGCCGGTCCGCTTGCCGTTCACACCGAGGCCGAGCGGGGACTGCGGGGAGTACGTCTCGATCTCCGTGCTGGCGTACTCACGGGAGGCGAGCAGGAAGGTCAGCGTGTCGTCCTCGTCGCCGTCGAAGGCGATCGTGACGACCATGCCGGGCTCGACCACGCCGTCGTCGGCCGGCGCCTCGCCGACCTTCGCGTGCTCCAGGAGCTGGGTCAGCTGGCGCACCCGCAGCTCCATCTTGCCCTGCTCCTCCTTGGCCGCGTGGTACCCGCCGTTCTCCCGGAGGTCACCCTCCTCACGGGCCGCCGCGATCTTGACGGCGATCTCCGTGCGCGCGGGACCAGACAGGTGCTCCAGCTCGGCCTTGAGCTGGTTGTACGCCTCCTGCGTGAGCCAGGTGACGTTTTCGCTGGTCTGGGTCACAGGTGCTCCTCGTCGGTACTGGGAAGTGCTGGGAATGCTGGGAAGTGTCGGGAATACAAAGCATCGCCCTACCCAGAAGCATGTGCCTCTGCGGGTGGGCGAAACCACGAGCCTAACAATTCCGCAGGAAAAGGGGGAGAAGGTAAACCGTCACACGCCCGGACCGGCCACGGTGACCCGTATCGTCCCAGGTCAGAGCCGGTGTGCCCGGATCAGCCCCGCGGGCCGTCGTCGGCCGTGCAGCCCATCGGCTCGACCGCGGTCGCCCGGGACCGGGTCACCACGGTCACGACCTCGTCGATCCGGTCCTCGGCCCGGTCGAACCGGACCTCCTTGCGGCCCACCTCGGAACCGTCCTCACTGAGCGCCCGCACCACGCAGTAGCCGTGGCCCTCGCGGTCCTTGCGGACCTCCAGATGGACGTCGGCCCGGGTGTCGGAGACGACCTTGAACTTGATCATCTCGCCGCTGATGCCCTGGCCGCCCACGTAGTCGTAGCCGATCCACCCGATCACGCCGAGCAGGGCGACGCCCAGGACCGATCCGACGATCTTCAGCTTGCGGTCCGCACGCTGATCCTCGGTCCGGCCGTACCGCCCCTCGGGCGCAGCCTCGCGAACCGTCGTCATGATCGTTCCCTCCGGACCGGGCATCGAGGAATTTTCCGGCCCCTCGTTCAGTCACTATAGAAGCCGCCCGCCCGTCACCCGACCGCGCCCCACACCGGTGTCACGCGGGCCGGCGCCTCCCCGGCGGGGAGCCGGAGCGACCCATGATCGACCAGAGCGACCAATGACTGAGGATCGAGCTTTGACTGAGCAGCTGCGACTGATGGCCGTTCACGCCCACCCCGACGACGAGTCGAGCAAGGGCGCGGCCACCATGGCCAAGTACGTGTCCGAGGGGGTGGACGTGCTGGTCGTGACCTGCACGGGAGGCGAGCGCGGCTCCATTCTCAACCCGAAGCTCCAGGGTGACGCGTACATCGAGAAGAACATCCACGAGGTGCGCAAGAAGGAGATGGACGAGGCCCGGGAGATCCTGGGCGTCCAGCAGGAGTGGCTCGGCTTCGTCGACTCGGGGCTGCCCGAGGGCGACCCGCTGCCGCCGCTGCCCGAGGGCTGCTTCGCCCTGGAGGACCCCGAGCTCGCCGCGGGGCGCCTGGTGGCGAAGATCCGCGCGTTCCGGCCGCAGGTCATCACCACGTACGACGAGAACGGCGGCTACCCGCACCCCGACCACATCATGACGCACACGATCTCGATGATCGCGTTCGACGGTGCGGCCGACGCGGAGCGCTTCCCCGAGGACGAGTTCGGCCCGGTCTGGGCGCCGCGGAAGCTCTACTACAACCAGGGCTTCAACCGGCCGCGCACCGTCGCCCTGCACGAGGCGCTCCTCGCCCGCGGTCTGGAGTCCCCGTACGGCGAGTGGCTGGAGCGCTGGAAGGAGTTCGAGCGGGTGGAGCGCACCCTGACCACGCACATCCCCTGCGACGACTTCTTCGAGATCCGCGACAAGGCGCTCATCGCGCACGCCACGCAGATCGACCCCGAGGGCGGCTGGTTCCGCGTCCCGATGGACATCCAGCGCGAGGTCTGGCCGACCGAGGAGTACGAGCTGGCGAAGTCTCTGGTCGATACCTCCCTCCCCGAGAGCGACCTCTTCGCGGGCATCCGCGACAATGCCTGATATGTACGCGACCCAGGCACTGACGCACCTCGTCCCGTTCGCCGCCGAAGAGCTCGACAAGAACAAGGTCACCCCCGGCGTTCTCGGCTTCCTCGTCTTCGCGGCGCTCGCCGTCGGCGTGTGGGCCCTGATGAAGTCGATGAACCGCCACATGGGCCGGGTGAACTTCGAGGAGGCCCCCGACCCGGACGCCAAGCCGGTGGAGCCCGCTGCCGACGCGGCGGCCTCGCCCCGGAAGTAGGCGACGCGGCGGGCCGTACGCGTACGGGAGGGCGTCCGGTTCGGTGCCGGACGCCCCTGCCGTACGGGAACGGGAACGGGCGCCCCTGCCGTACGGGAACGGGCGCCCCTGCCGTACGGGAACGGGCGCCGGGCTCCGACGCGCTCCCCGGTCCCCGCCGTCTCATCACGGCCGGGCCGGCTCCACCGCCACGCCCATGATCTGGCCGGCGCCACGGGTCGGGGTCAGCCCGAGCCGCCACGCCTGCCAGCCGTCCTCCAGGTCGACGCCCCGCTCCAGCGCCACCGCGAACGCCGCCGCCGACTGCTCCAGCTTGGCGTCCCGCGCCGGATGCCGGGCCTCGATCAGCTCGGCCAGCTCCTGCTGGGCCACCACCGAGCCCACCTCGCTGCCCCCGGGCGAGGCGTACGGCAGCAGCGTGCAGCGCAGGAACCGGGCCCAGTCGCCGCCCCGCTCGTCCCCGTACGAGGCGAACAGCTCCGCCGCCTGGCCGCACAGCTCCAGCGCCTGCGGGGCCCGGCCGTTGCCCGCGTCGATCAACGCCAGCTCCACGCACGCCCACGCCTCCCCGTACGGCACCTTGATCCGCCGGAAATCGGCCCTCGCGTCCATCAGCAACTGCCGGGCGAACCCCGAATTGCGCAGGTTGCCCGTCTGCGCGGCCCGCTGGTCCCGGGTCACCCGGCCCGAATGGTGCCGGGCGCACGCCAGCCCGTACACGTCCCGCATCCGGGAGAACATCGTCCGGGCCCGCTCCAGCTCGCGCACCGCCTGATCGGTGTCCCCGTCCTCCTCCAGCGCCTGACCCAGGTAGTACAGGGTCCACGCCTCACCGCGCGCGTCCTCGTTGTCCCGGTGCCGGGCCAGCGCCTCGCGCAACTGCTCCAGGGCGGACGCCGGATCACCGTCCAGCAGCCGGGCCCGGGCCAGCTGGGTGATCGCCCACGCCTCACCGCGCCCGTCGCGGGTGCGCCCGTACAGCTCCAGGGCCGTGCTCAGCGCCTCCTCGGCCGGGACGACCTCTCCCGTACGCAGCCGCACCTGGCCCAACTGGAACTGCGTCCAGGCCTCGCCGTGCAGCGACTCGCCCTCCCGGTGCAGCCGCAACGCATCGTCCAGCAGCGCCAGCGCCCTCGGCAGATCGCCCCGGTCCCGCTCCACGGCCGCCAGCGCGTGCAGTGACCAGGCCCGGTCCTCGGCCTGCGCCTCGGAGGACTGGAGGGCCAGCGCCTCCTCCAGCCGGGCCGCCGCCTCGGACAGATTGCCCTGGTGGTGCAGGGTGATGCCGAGCGAGCACAGCGCCAGTGCCTCGCCCGCGTCGTTCTGCGCCTCGTGGTAGAGCCCGACGACGGAGGACAGCGTGGTGCGGGCCTTGTCCAGCTCACCGAGCTGCCGGGCCGCGATGCCCGTACGCCACTGCACCGAACGCTCCAGCAGCCCCTGGTCCACGGCCTGCGTCAGCTCGCTGATCTCGCCGAGGCGGTACAGATCGCCGCGCAGCAGGCAGTAGTCGCACAGCGCGCCCAGCAGATGCAGCACCGTGGCCTGGTCGACGCCCTCCGCGTGCCGCAGCGCGGAGGTGATGAAGCTCGACTCGTCGTCCAGCCAGCGCAGCGCCGAGTCCAGCGACCCGAAGCCGTGCGAGCCGAACTGCCCGGCCCGGGTCGACATCTTCCCGTCGACCATCCGGATCACCGCGTCGGCCAGCTCCGCGTAGTTCGTCAGCAGCCGCTCCTGGGCGGCCGTCCGCTCAGCCGGCTCCTCCTCGTCCAGCAGCCGGGCCAGCGCGAACGCCCGCACCAGATCGTGCAGCCGGTAGCGCGACCCCCGTACGCGGGTGAGCAGCCCGGCCCGCGCCAGCACGGTCAGCAGCCGCTCCGCCTCCTGCTCGTCGGCGGAGAGCAGCGAGGCCGCCGCTGCCGCCCCCAGGCTCGCCCGGCCCGCCAGCGCGAGCCGCCGCAGCAGCCGCCGGGCCTGATCGCCCTGGTCGGTGTAGCGCAGCCACAGCGCCCGCTCGACCGGGTCCACAGGACCGTACGCCCCCAGGTCCTCCGCCAGCGTGTGCCGGCTACGGGCCCCGAGTGCGGAACCGGCCACCCGCAGCGCCAGCGGCAGCCCGCCGCACAGCTCCACGACGGCGTCCGTGGACGGGTAGTCGTACGGCCCGGTCTCCTCCTCCTCGGCCACCTCGCGCAGCAGCTCCTCCGCGCCCGCCGCGTCCAGCGGCCCGACCGGCAGCTGGTGCACCCAGGCCGGCAGGCCATCCGGCAGCTCCAGCGGCTCCCGGGCGGTGACGATCACCAGGCTGTCCGAGCGCTCCGGCACCAGGGCGCGCACCTGCGAGGCGTCCGTCGCGTCGTCCAGCACGATCGTGACCGGCGTCCCCGTGAGGTGCTGGTGGTACAGCTCGCCGAGCCGTCGCACCTGCTGCTCGGCCGACGCGCCTTCCCGGAACAGCAGTTGCTCGCGCGGCGCGCCCAGCCGGTTCAGCAGGTGCAGCAGCGCGTCCCGGGTCGGCAGCGGGCTCTCGCCTGCCACCTGGCCGCGCAGATCGACCACGCACGCGCCCCGGAACTGGTCCTTGAGCGCATGGGCCGCCCGCACCGCGAGCGCGGTCCGCCCCGACCCCGGCTCACCGTGCAGCACGACCACGGTGGGCCGGGTCTGCGTGGAGGCGCGGGCCGCGTGCACCCACTGGGCGATCTGCCCCAGCTCGGCCCGGCGCCCGGTGAACGGCCCCTCCGCCTGCGGGAGATGGCCGAACGACTGCTCCAACACCACCCGGGTGCGGGCGGCCGCGCTGCGGTCGCCGCCGCGCAACTGCCGAACCACCGGGGCGGTCTGCTTCTTCGGGGCGCGCTTGGCGGGCGTCAGCATGCGCTGCTGGTCCAGATACGGGCGGATGCCCCGTACCTCCAGGGCGGTCAGCCACTGGAGCCGCAACTGCTCGGCCCCGCCCGGCTGCCCGGCCGCCGCCGCCCGGCGGTGGGCGGCGGGCCAGTGCGAGACGGTCACCTTCGCCACGGTCGTCGCCGTGCCGGCCACCGCGACGGCCGCGCCCGCGCCGAACGCCAGGCCGGTGTTCACGCCGAGCGCCAGGTCCGCGCCGAACGCGGCGGCCGCCGCGACTCCCGTCACCAGCAGGGGCGTTCCGAGGTTCGCTCTGCTGAAGCGCTCCGCCAGCGGACGGTCTCCGGCCGCCGCCGAGTCCAGCGCCTGCGTGTACGCGGCGTACTCCTCGCTCGCGCCGGCGGCCATGGTGTCGAGCGCGGCCCGCGCCCGCGACAACAGCGCACCGGCATCCGTCCGCCCGCCGGTGCGCCGCGCCTCCTCCTCCACGGCGCGCACCAACAGCCTCTCGGCTTCCGCCCGATGGCTGTCCCGCATAAGTTCCCCCTCCGAGTGCCGCGCTCCGGTCCTCGGGTTCCGGAGCGTCAGATACCAAGCGTCGGATATCAAGCGTCGGGGTCAAGTGTCCTGCGTGGCGCGCTCCGGCGCGAGGGGCGCCGGGCAAGGGGAGGGTCAAGGCGCGGGCGGGCGGCTGTCGTCGACGAGGAACGAGGTGCCCAGCCGGCCCCCCTTCCCGGAGCTGATCACCCCGCTGTCGAGGTCGGCCGTGCCGCGCAAGTACGCCCCGCCGTAACCCCGGCCCGCCAGGAAGACGCCCCAGGTGAGCACCACCGGCTCGGTGGCGCCCCCGCCCGGAACGGGGAACTCCTCCGTCACGGGCCGGACCCGGCGCTGGAGGACGTACGGGCCGTCCACCGCCGCGTGGACGGCGGCTGCCCACGCGTCGGCCGAGGCCTCCCACCCGGCCAGCACGTCCAGACCGCTGTGCGAGCTGCTCGCCTTGAGCACCAGCTCGTCGCGGTGCGCCGCGGCGTACCGGAGCAGCTCCACCCGCTCCCCGGCGACCTCGGTCCGCTCGTCCCGGACCAGCCGGGTCCACGGGAGCAGCGCGTCGATCGCCTCCCGCTCGGCCCGGTCGAACAGCCACCGGTCGCGGGTGTCGCTGAGGAGCGCCAGCGCGGCCTTGCTGCCGTACACCTCGTTCTCCAGCGGGGTGAACAGGTGGACCAGACCGCGGTCCGCGGCGCGGGAGAGCGGCGCGAGCAGCGTGGCGTCCTCGGCGGTGACGACGTCGTTGATGACGAACCAGCGGTGGACGAGGTCGATCCGGCGCCCGGAGACGTGGACGCCGTCCGCGCGGTACTCCACCTGCCCGAGGTGACAGGGCACGGCCTCGACGCCGTGCTCCGCGAGCAGCGCGGCCATCCGGCTCAGGTGCCGCTCCATCACCGGGTAGCTGCCGGGCCACTCCAGCAGGGCCACCACGGGGTTCGCGGCCGGGTCGAAGCCGGGGAACGACTGCCGCCACAGGTCCAGCAGGACCTCGATCCCGTCGGTGAAACCGAGACCGTGCTCCTGCGCGAAGGAGGCGACGTACGGCTCCTGGAGCAGGGTCCGGTTGAGCAGGGCGATGTCCCAACCACCCAGAGGACTGCCGCCGTTGAGTTCGAGGAGCCGGAAGCCGTCCGCCTCGCGGTAGAGGTCGGCGCGGGCACAGCGGGGGAGTTCGCGCGGTCTGCCGTCGGCCCGCAGCGTGGCGGCGATCTGCTCCGGCGGCCAGCCGAGGGCGGCGGTGAACGCCCGCAGATCACCCCCGTACAGACGCTCGGGCAGCGTCAGCAGGAGGTCGTACAGGCGGCTGATCCGCTCGCCCACCTCCCGGCTCTCGCCGTGGCCGAGGAGGACCGGGCGGGTCAGGAACGCGTCCCCGTAGATGTCTCCGGCCAGCGGGGAGGCGGCGCAGGCGCGTTCCGGCGTGCACCCGGCGGGCAGGTTCCGCAGATATTCCCGGGTCAGCCGGGCGGCGGCGCCCATCAGCCGACGTCGACCGTGACGTCCGCGAGCACCTTCGCCGCGGCCGCGTTCACCTTGGCGGCGGTGCCGGCGTGCAGGATCACGTATCCGACGCGTGAGTCGTTGTCCCCCGGCGCGCGCACCGGGCCGCCCGGCTCGACGGTGAGCCTGCTCAGGGCCACCGCGCCCGCCTCGCCGATCCCGCTGACCGAGCGGAGGGTGCCGCCGCGCGGCGGCACCAGGAAGCGGATGCCCGCCGCCGTGTCCGCGGTGGGGGTGAGCGAGGGCTCCCGACCGAGGGCGATCTGTACGTAGATCCTGGCCTCGTCGATGCCCCGCGCCTGCCGCATCAGGGCGACGATGTGGTCACCGGGCAGCCGGGCGCCGAGCTCGATGACCCGGGTGGTGCCGTCCGGGAGCAGCTTGAGCTCGATGTGCGCGACGCCGTTCGTGACGCCGAGGGCCCGCGCTGCCGCCACCGCGGCCTGCTGCACGGTGTGCACCGACGCCTCGTCCAGCTCGGCGGGGACGGTGTGCCCCAGCTCGGCCCGCCTGTCGCCTCCGGTGGTGAACTTGTCGTACGGGTACAGCGGGGTCACCGCTCCGCGCACGGACACCGTCTCGATGCTGAACTCGGTTCCGCCGACGTACTCCTGGACGATCACATGCGGATCCAGCGGGATGCCGTGCGGCAACTGGAAAAGGTGCGACTGGGCCGCCGCGAAGGCCGTCGCCAGCTCCTCGTCGCTGCGGACCACCGCCACGCCCCAGGAACCGGACTGCTCGGAGGGCTTCACCACGAGGGGGTACGCCAGGCCCGCCGCCTCCACCGAGCGGCACGCCTCCTCGACGGTCCGCGGGGCGAGCGTCCTGGGGGCCGGTACGCCGTGCTCGGCGAAGGCGCGCGCCATGATGCGCTTGTTACGGCAACTGAGCGCCCGAGAGGCGTCGTTGCCGGGCAGCCCGAGGTCGGCGGCGAGCCGGGCGACCAGCGGGGTCAGGAACTCCCAGCAGGCGACCACACCGGTGACGCCCTCGGCGCGGGCCAGTTCGGTGAGCTGCCGCAGGGCGCCCTCGCTGTCGGAGAAGTCGGTCAGGACGAGCTTCCCGTTCTCCCTGATCTTGCGTTTGACCGCCGGCGAGTACCAGTCGTCGTGGACGTCCTGGTGGGTGACGACGATGACTTCGACGTCCAGGTCCCGGGCGGCGTCGAGGACGTACTCGGCGGTGTTCCCCATGGCTTCGAGCAGGAGCAGTTTGGGCATGGTGTGGTGGCCGTTCCTAGGAGTGGCGGGGAGGGGCGGGGGTCACAGGGCGAACAGCGGTGCCGCGTACCGGTGCGGGCGGTCCCGTACGAGGTGGGTGCGCAGGGACCGTGCCGCGGCGCCGGTGAGGCCGAGCCCTTCGGCCACGCAGCGGAAGGTGGCGTACCGGGCGCCGGGGTGGGCGGCCCGCAGCCGTCCCAGCCAGGCGTCGAGCCCGTGCAGGGCCTCGGTCAGCGAGACCTCGGGGGAGGCCGTGTCGCGGAGGCGGAGCGACCGGTCGCGCTCGCGTTGCAGTTCGGAGAAGCCGCACACCTCCCAGCTGGTCTTCTCGGCGTCGTCGAGGGTGCCGGTGCCACGCTCGTACAGGGCGCGGGCCAGCCGGTTGCGCTCCAGCACCCGGTCCAGGCCGATCCGGTGCACCCGGGCACTGGCGTCGCTCAGGACCACCGGCCGGCCGGTGTCCCGTACGACGCAGCCGCCGCGTTCCCCGCGGGCGGCGGCGACCAGCAGCGCACTGGCCTCCGAGGGATGCCAGTCGAAGAGGTGCTCGACACCGCGGGTATCGGCCCCGGTAAGGGTGAGGAAGTCGTCGCCCAGGACGGGCAGCAGCTCGCTCTCGGGGATCTCGCAGTCGAGCCCCGGGCCCGCGAGACGCAGCCGCGTGGGTACGCCGGCGGTGGCGCAGGCGGCGATGACCAGGGCGTCCGGCAGCGGGCTGAGGAGCGTCGGCTCGTCACCCCGGGCGAAGACATCGCCGCCGACATCGACCACCTCGACCTCGTCGACGGCGTACTTCTCGACCACCTCCGTGATCTGCCGGGCCAGATGTGGGACGCCTCCGTAGGGACTGAGCAGGCCCAGGGTGACGGGGAGTTCGGCGGCCAGGCGCGGCAGCGTGGAGCCCGCGGGCGGGACGGTGGACGTGGCGGCGGTGATCCCAAAGACCCGCGGGGTGAGCGGCCGCAGCCCCGTGAAGTCCCGCTCGGACCGCGGGCCGGGGAGGGGGTCGACGGTCAGCCGCTCCCACGAGTAGCTGAGCACCACCGCCGGTTCGTCGCCGTGGAGTGCGTGGTGCACCAAGGTCGTGCCGATCACATCGCCGCCGCCGCCCGCGGCGACGAGAAGCTGGGTCATGGAACTCTCCCGGGTCGCGCCCCGGTGCC
>NZ_JBHXJG010000025.1:0-45867 GCF_042723425.1 Streptomyces sp. NPDC058375
GCTCCGGTGTGCGTGAGCAGCCGTCAAGCCGCCTCCCCCGCACCACTGAAACCCGCCACTTCACCGAATACCGGACAGCCCGGCACCCCATTCGTACAAGAACTGGTCAAAAACTTGTGAGGCAATTGTCAGCACACCATCAACTTCGCTCATTCGATGGCACGCTCTCCGCTCGTAGTCCCCCCACAGGACGACCGACGGAGAACACACATGAACCTCCACACCACCCCCCACAACTCCCGCGCTCCGCGCACCACTCGACGGCTCGCAGCGCTCGCGGCGACCGCCGCGATGGTCGTCGCCGGTGTCCAGGCCGGATCCGCCGTCGCCACGCCCGGCGACGACGACGCCCGCACCACCACGGCGCAGCCCTCCACGGCCGCCGCGCTCGGCGTGAACCCCTCGGCGCAGCGCGCCACGGCCATCAAGTCGGCCCAGGCGGACGCCTCCTCGGCGGCGAAGGCGCTGAAGCTCGGCGGCCAGGAGAAGCTGATCGCCCGCGACGTCATCAAGGACGCCCAAGGCACGGTCCACACCCGTTACGAGCGCACCTACGACGGCCTGCCCGTCCTCGGCGGCGACCTGGTCACCCACACCACCGCCGCCGGCAAGCTCCGAAGCGTCGACAAGGCGACCGACGCGAAGATAGCCGTGGCGTCGACGACGCCGAAGCTGAAGGCCGCGGCGAGCGCCCGCAAGGTGATCTACGCGAGCGGCGAGAACCCCGTCCTCGCCTGGGAGACCGTCAAGAAGGGCGTCCAGAAGGACGGCACGCCCAGCCGCGTCCACTCCATCACCGACGCCACCACCGGCAAGAAACTGCACAGCTACGAGGCGATCGAGACCGGCACCGGCAACAGCCAGTACAGCGGCGAGGTCGAGATCACCACCACGAAGTCCGACGCGGGCTTCGAGCTGACCGACGGCGAGCGCGGCGGCCACAAGACGTACGACCTGAACCAGGGCTCCTCCGGCACCGGCGACCTCGTCACGGACGACGACGACACCTGGGGCGACGGCACGGGCGGGGACCGGCAGACCGCCGCCGTCGACGCCCACTACGGCGCGGCGAAGACCTGGGACTTCTACAAGAGCGCGCTCGGGCGGGACGGCATCGCGGGCGACGGCAAGGCCGCCTACTCCCGGGTCCACTACGGCGAGAACTACGTCAACGCCTTCTGGGACGACAGCTGCTTCTGCATGACGTACGGCGACGGCGAGGGCAACAAGGCCGCCCTCACCTCCATCGACGTCGCGGCCCACGAGATGACCCACGGCCTCACCTCCGCCACCGCCAACCTGGACTACGCGGGCGAGTCCGGCGGCCTCAACGAGGCGACCAGCGACATCCTCGGCGCCTCGGTGGAGTTCTTCGCCGACAGCGCCTCGGACGCCGGGGACTACCTCATCGGCGAGAAGATCGACATCAACGGCGACGGCACCCCGCTGCGCTACATGGACAAGCCGAGCAAGGACGGCAACTCCGCCGACTTCTGGGACGAGAACCTCGGCGACCTGGACGTCCACTACTCCTCCGGCGTCGCCAATCACTTCTTCTACCTGCTCGCCGAGGGCAGCGGAAAGAAGACGGTCAACGGCGTCGAGTACGATTCCCCGACCTCCGACGGCTCGACGCTGACGGGCATCGGGCGGGAGAAGGCGTACCAGATCTGGTACAAGGCGCTCTCCGTCTACATGACCTCCACCACCGACTACGCGGGCGCGCGCGTCGCGACCGAGAAGGCGGCGACCGACCTGTTCGGCGCGGACAGCGAGGAGCTGAAGGCGGTCTCGGCCACCTGGACCGGGGTCAACGTCAAGTAACGCCTCACGTAAGGAAGTACGGGAGCCGGTCAGCCCTCCAGGGGCGGCCGGCTTCCGCCGTACAGCCAGGCGTCCCACAGCCCGGTGAGGTCCCGGCCCGTCTCCTCCTCCACGTACGCGGTGAAGTCGCCGGTGGAGGCGTTGGCGTGCCGGTACTTCTTCGTCCAGCCCCGCACCAGGGCGAAGAACGCCTCGTCGTCGTCCATGGCGAGCCGGATCCGGTGCACGACCATGGCCCCGCGCCCGTAGACCGGCGGGTCGGAGAGGTCGAGGGCGGCGGGCGGATCGCCGGGCGGGAACGCCCAGTTGGCCTCGTCCTCGTACGCCTCCTCGAAGCTCTCCCCGACCGGTACGCCGTCGTGGTCGGCGGCCCAGAGCCACTCCGCGTACGTGGCGAAGCCCTCGTTCAGCCACATGTCCCGCCAGGTCTTCGGCGTGACGGAGTTCCCGAACCACTGGTGGGCCAGCTCGTGGACGAGGAGGGCGGTGCCGGGCGGGCCGGGGAAGACGGGCCGGTTCTGGGTCTCCAGGGCGTACGTCGAGTCGCCCGTGCGCTCCACGATCGCCCCGGCGGAGGTGAAGGGGTACGGCCCGAACCTGGCCCGCGACCACGTCAGCACCGCCGGGATCTCCGCCAGCACGTCCTCGCCGGCCGCCGCCGACTCGGGGTCCACGGCGGTGAACAGCCGGATGCCGTCGGGCGTGCGTGACTGCTCGGTGGTGAACTCCCCCACGGCGACGGTCGCCAGATAGCTCGCCATCGGCTCGGTGGTCCGCCAGTGGTAGGCGGTGCGATCGTTCTCCGTACGCCGGGCGACCAGTTCCCCGTTGGAGACGGCCCTCAGCGGATCGGGGACGGTGACCTCGATGTCGTACGCGGCCTTGTCGCTCGGGTGGTGGTTGCCGGGGAACCAGGCCATGGAGCCGGTCGGCTCGCCGAGGGCCACCGACCCGTCCGCGGTCCGCAGCCAGCCCTCCTGTTCGCCGTCCGCGTCGGTGACGGCTTCCGGGGAGCCGGAGTAGCGCACGACGGTGGTGAACGTGCGCCCCTTGCGCATCCGGTCGTCCACCGCCGCGTCGGGGCGGATCGTCAGCTCCTTGCCCGCCCGGTTCACGGCGGCGGGCTGCCCCTCGACGGTGGCGCCCTCCACGTCGAGTCCGGCGAGGTCCAGGTGGAAGGCGCTCAGGTGCTGGGTTGCGCGGGCGGTGATCGTGGCCGTGCCGCGCAGCCGGCCGGCGGCGGGGTCGACGTCCAGCTCCAGGCCGTAGTGGGTGACGTCGTAGCCGCCGTTGCCGAGCCCGGGGAAGTACGGATCGCGCACCCCGACCGCGCCCGGGGTGCCCTCGACCCCGCCGGTGCAGCCCGAGCCGAGGAGGGCGAGGGCCAGGGCGAGAAGGAGGGGGGCGGCGGTGGGGGTGCGGGGGTTCACCGGTCGATTTTAGGCGTGTACTGCGCTGGCAAGGAGCCGCCCGCCTCGGGGGGAGAGCGGGCGGCTCCAGCTCAGAGGACGGCGATACCGAGGGGCCGGTTGCCTGCTGTCAGGCGGACGGACTCGCTCTCCTCGTCGGCCAGGTCGACGACCGTGATCCCGTTCCAGTAGCCGTCCCGCGTGAAGCCGCCGGTGACGTACGCCGTGCGGCCGTCCTCCGACACCGCCACGTCCTCGTGCGGCCCGTCCAGCGGGACGACCCGCTCCGCACCGCCGGGGGCGCGGACGGTGAGCGACGGCTCCTCGTCGTCCGAGCCGATCGGGCCGGTGCCGACGACGAGGAGGGTGCCGTTGGGGGTCAGCGTCGCACCGTGCTGGTGGGTGTCGGCCGTCATCCGCTCGATCGTCACTTCCCCGGTGCGCGGGTCGAGCACGGCCAGCCGCTCCCCCTCGAAGGGCAGCAGCAGCTTGCCGTCCCCGGGGCGTACGACGGCGTAGTGCGGCTTCAGCCAGGAGCCGAGCCCGCCCTCCGTGCCGTACGGGGCGACCTCCATGCGCCGGGTCTTCAGCGTGTCCGCGTCGACCGCCGTCACGTCGAAGGAGTCGTGATCGGTGGCGTACACCTCGCGGCCGTCCGGGGACACATCCACGTCGAAGGGGCGCATCCCGACCGGCGCGGTGCCGGTGACCTCGCGGGTCGCGGTGTCGATGACCTCGACCGTGCCGTCCTCGCCGGGCACGTTGACCCCGGCGTAGACGTGCTTCCCGTCCGGGGCCAGGGCGATGCCCATGCCGCCGCCCCGGTACTCGCCGGTGGCGACGGGGCCGGACTCCGTCTCGTACGGGATCAGCGCGAGCCGGGTCCGCTGCTGGGTGTCGACGACCGCGACGCCCTCGGCGGTGGCGACCCAGGCGCGTCCGTCCTCGCCGACGACGAGTCCGTAGGGGGCGGTGCCGACCTCGACGGAGGCGATGGGGCCGCCGCCCTCACCGGCCCCCTCCCGGCCGGGGTCGACGAAGGTCACGGTGTCGCTGCCGAAGTCGGCGACGAGGAGGGTGCCTTCGGGGGTGCGGTCGGTGGGGGCGCGGGAGGGGTCGGGGGTCGCCACGGTGCCGGTCGCGGCGGACGCTGCGTCCGGGCCGGCGGCGGAGTCCGGGGCCGCTTCCGTGGTGCCGTTGGCACATCCGGCGAGCAGGGCGGCGGCGATGAGGGCGAGGGTGAGGCGGCGGGCGCGGCGGGCGGCGCGGGGGCCTTCAGCGCGGGAGGCGGCGCGGGGGCCGCCGCCGAACCGGTTGGGCAGGGTCAGGTCCGGCCCGGCCGGCAGCAGCACGTGCAGCATCGCGACGCTGCCGGTGACCCCGGTGGCCAGCCACGGGCTGTCCTCGCGCCGGTCCTGGGCGTTCGGGTCGGCCCCGGCGGCGACGAGCAGCCGGGCCGCCTCGACGTGGTCGCCGAGGACGGCGAGGAGCAGCGGCGTACGCAACTCCTCGTCGCGGACGTCGACCCGTGCCCCGCCCTCGATCGCGGTGCGCACACGGTCGGTGTCGCCGGTGCGTGCGGCGGTGAGCAGGTCGTGATCGAGGGCGTTCATGGGTACTCCGTTCGTCGGCCGTGCGGGGGTGACTACCGGGCGAGCGAGGCGACGCCCGCCTGGGCGAACTTCTCGTCGAGGTCGCCGCTGGGCGCGCCGGCCACGCCGATGCCCGCCACCGGGGCGCCCTTGACCTGGACCGGGGCGCCGCCGCCGAGGAACAGGGTGCCGGGGATGTCCTTCAGGTTCGGGGTCTGCTCCAGGCGCTTGACCAGCTCGGAGGTCGGGGCGTTCCAGGAGACGGCGGTGTACGCCTTCTTCACCGCGGACTCGGACGACTGCGGGCCCGCGCCGTCGCCGCGCAGGGAGACGATGGTGTTGCCGTTGCGGTCGACGACCGCGACGGAGACCCGCTGGTTCTCCTTCTTCGCCGCGTCCAGCGTGGCCTGCGCGGCCTTGGTGGCGGCGGCGACGGTCAGGTGCGTGGTCTGCTGGAGGTTGCGGTTGCTGGTGTCCGCCTTGACCGCGGCGGCGGGGGCGGCCGCCGGGGAGGAGGCGCTGGCGGACATCGCGCCGAACGTGCCCGCCCCGAGGGCGACGACGACGGCGCCGGTGACGACACGGGTGCGCGGCGACAGCTTCTTCATGGTGGCTCCTTGGTGATCCGGGGCGGCCCGGTGGCTTCGAGGTGCGAGGCGGTCCGGAGGGGTCCGGGCGTTTCGCTCTGGTATCGATCCTCCCGGCGGATCCGGCCCCGTACGGTCGACGTACGGGCTGGAAGCGGCGGGCGGGACGGTCGACGCCGCCGTCAGCCGATCGGTTGATGCGGGGGTGGCCGGATCGGGTCACCATGGAGGGGTTTACGCAGGTCAGCGATGGAATGAGGTACGGGGTGGAGCACCGCAGCGGTTCCCCGGACGCGGAGGGGGCCGAGGCCGAGGGCTCCGGGATCGCCGGTTCCGAGGGCTCCGGGACCTCCGGTTCCCAGGCCCAGAGCCCCGGGATCGCCGAATCGGAGGCCGCGGGCTCCTGGATCTCCGGGTCCGACCCCGACGCCCGCTGGCTCGCGTTCCTCATGCACGCCGCGTTCTTCCTGCTGCTCGGCGCCTCGCTGACCCGGTTCCTGATGCGGCACCCCGGCGAGGCCCGCACCCCGTGGATCATCGCCCTGTCGATCACCCTGGCGGTGCTGTACCTCCTCGGCCCCGTCCTCGGCTCGCGCCCCACTCCCCGCCGGCTCACCTGGCTCGGGGTGCTCGTCCTCGTCTGGATGGTGCTGGTCGTCCTCGCGCCGAGCTTCGCGTGGTGCGCGGTGCCGTTGTTCTACACCGGGCTGCGGATCCTGCCGCCGCGCGCGGCGCTCGCGCTGGTCGCCCTGCTCACCGTGTTCGTCGTGGCCGCGCAACTGCGCCTGGCCGACGGGTTCGACCCGAACCTGGTGCTCGCCCCGCCCGCGGTCGCCGCCGTGGCGACGGCGGTCTTCGTCCATATGCAGCGCCAGGCGGTACGCCAACGGGAACTGGCGGCCCGACAGCGCGAGCTGATCGACGACCTGCTGCGGACCCGGCGCGAACTGGCCGCCACCGAACGGCGCGAGGGCACCCTCGCCGAGCGCCAGCGGCTATCCATGGAGATCCACGACACCCTGGCGCAGGGCCTGTCCAGCCAGCAGATGCTGCTCCAGGCCGCCGACCGCACCTGGAGCGCCGACCCGGACGCCGCCCGCCGCCACGTCCGTACGGCCACCGGCATCGCGGAACGCAACCTCGCCGAGGCCCGCCGCTTCGTCCACGACCTGGCCCCCGCCGACCTGGCGGAGGGCGGCGGCCTGGAGGCGGCCCTGCAGGCGCTGGCGGCCCGGGAGAGCGCCCAGGCGGCGGGCGCGCTCACCGTCCACTGCCATGTGGAGGGCACCCCGCACGCCCCGCTGCCGGACCGGGTGCAGTCCGCTCTCCTGCGCATCGCCCAGGGGGCCCTGGCCAACGTGCGGGAGCACGCCGGGGCGACGGCCGCCGGGCTGACCCTGACCCACCTCGACGACCGGGTGGTCCTGGACATCGGCGACAACGGCCGGGGCTTCACCGCCGAGCCCGAGGGCGTACGCGGCGCCGGCACCGTACGCGGCCACGGGCTTCCGGCGATGCGGGCCCGGGTGCGGCAGCTCGGCGGAACGCTCACCATCGAGTCGGCGCCGGGCGAGGGCACCGTGCTCTCCGCAGAGGTTCCGCTCACCACCACGGAGGACCCCACATGACCGAGGCATCCCCGTCTCCCGCCCGCGTACGCATCCTGCTCTGCGACGACCACGTGGTCGTCCGGGCCGGGCTGCTCGCGCTCCTCGGCAGCGAACCGGACATCGAGGTCGTCGGCGAGGCGGGCAGCGGCGAGGAGGCCGTGGTGCTCGCCGCGCGCCTCACCCCGGACGTCGTCCTCATGGACCTCCAGCTCGGCGAGGGCATCGACGGCGTCGAGGCGACCCGCCGCATCGCGGCCGACGGCACGGTCCACGTCCTGGTGCTGACCACGTACGACACCGACGCCGACATCACCCGGGCCATCGAGGCGGGGGCCACCGGCTATCTGCTGAAGGCGGAGCGCCCGGAGGAGCTGTTCGCCGCGATCCGGTCCGCCGCCCAGGGCCGCACCACGCTCTCCGCCCCGGTCGCCAGCCGGGTGATGGCCCGGATGCGGAGCCCCCGCCCCAGCCTCACCGACCGCGAGCGCGACATCCTGGCCCAGCTCTCCCAGGGCCTCGGCAACCGGGACATCGCGCGCGCCCTGTTCATCAGCGAGGCCACGGTCAAAACCCACCTGGGCCGGATCTACGACAAGCTCGGCGTCGACACCCGCGCGGGCGCGGTGTCGGTGGCGAAGGAGCAGCGGCTGCTGCCGTAGAGCACGGGCACGGGCACGGGCACTGGCACTGGCACGGGTGATGTCGCGGGTGATGTCGCGGAACATTCGTCCAAGACAGGAGCGTCGGATTCGGCGACCGTGGAGGCATGCGCAGACATCACGTGGGCGCCGCCCCCTTGGATCGCGATGCCGAGAACGGCTGGGAGGTCACCGGCCTCCTCGGCGGCACATCGCTGGACGGCGTCCGGATGGCCGGATTCCGTGACGGCGCGGGGGCCGGACTGGACATGCAGGTGCTCCCCCAGCCCGCCGTGGTCGTCGTCCTCGCTGTCGGGGAGGCCCGGATGACGGTGGAGAGCGCCGACGGGCCCCGGCCCCTGAGGAGCTTCATCGCCTCGCTGTCGCCCGGCCCCGCCCGTATCCGGGGCGAGGGCGTCGAGTGTGTCGAGGTGAACCTGTCACCCCGGGCCGCCCATGCGCTGCTGGGGGTCTCCCCGCGCGAACTGGAAGGCTCCGTCAACGGGCTCGAAGACTTGTGGGGGCAACACGCACGACGCCTCGGCGAGCAGTTGACGGACGCGACGACGTGGCAGGAACGCCTCGCCCTGACGGACGCGTTCCTCGCGGGGCGGGCTGCGGGGGCACCGCCGATGTGGCCCGAGGTGGCCGCCGCCTGGGACACCATCGTCGCCCGCCGAGGCCGGGTGCGGGTCGCCGACCTCGCCGCGTCCTTCGGCTGGAGCCGTAAGCGGCTGTGGTCCAGGTTCACCGACCAGATCGGCGTCACCCCGAAGCGGGCCGCCATGCTGGTCCGCTTCGACCACGCGGCCCGGGCGCTCTGCGCGGGCGGGAACGCCGGTGATGTCGCCCTGGCCGGCGGATACGCCGACCAGTCCCACCTCCACCGCGATGTGCTGGCCCTGGCCGGATGCACCCCGGGAGCGCTGGCCGGCAGGGCCACGTCCGCCGGCTGACCCGTACCCCCCATCACCACCGCCACGCCCGGCCCCGTACACACGTGCCCGCGCCGGTGCACGTACGCGCCCGAACGAGAAGAACAAGAGACAAGAGAGGTATCACCCATGACGAACTCCGAGGCCACGTCTACGAACCCGACCGACCGCGATCTGATCGCCCGGCTCGCGTTCGGGAGCATGGCGGCCCAAACCCTGCGTGCGGCCGTCCGGTTGGGCGTGATGGAGCTGGTGGGCGATACGCCTCGTCACGCCGACGAGGTGGCCGCCGACGCCGGAGCCGAGGCCCAGCCCATGACGCGGCTGCTACGCGCACTGACCGGGCTCGGCCTGCTGCGGGAGGTGTCCCCCGACTCCTTCTCGGTGACGTCCGCGGGCGCGCTGCTGCATCCCTGCCGCCCCGACTCGCTCGCCTCGTTCGCCGGCATGTTCACCGAGCCCGCGATCGTCCGCGCCTGGGAGCACCTGGACGACAGCGTCCGCACCGGCGAGATCGCGTTCGACTCGGTCTTCGGCACCGACTTCTTCAGCCATCTCGCCCAGGACCCCGAGCTGTCCTCGGCGTTCAACGCGGCGATGAGCCAGGCATCGTCCGAGACCGCCACCGCGCTGCCGCGCGCCTTCGACTTCGGCCGGTTCACCGCGGTCACGGATGTCGGCGGAGGCGACGGGACACTGCTGGCCGGCGTGCTCGCCGCACATCCGGGCCTCAAGGGCGTCGTCCTCGACACGGCGGAGGGCCTGGCCGAGGCCCGGAGCACGGTGACGCGGCACGGGGTGGAGGGGCGGTGCTCCCTCCTCGCCGGGGACTTCTTCCTCGCGGTGCCCGAGGGCTCGGACCTCTATGTGGTGAAGAGCGTCCTGCACGACTGGTCGGACGAGCAGGCGGTCACGATCCTGCGCCACTGCCGCGAGGCCCTGCCGCCCGGCGGTCTCGTACTGATCGTGGAGCCCGTGCTTCCCGAGGTCGTCGACACCACGGCCGATGTCACCGACGGCGGCATCACCTACCTGAGCGACCTCAACATGCTGGTGAACGTGGGCGGCCGGGAGCGCACCCGCGCGGACTTCGAGGAGGTGTGCCGCCGCGCCGGCCTGACCCTCACCTCCGTCACCCCGCTCGCCGGGGCCGCACCCTTCGCCCTCATCGAGGCCGTGGCCGCCTGACCGTGGGCGGGGCCTCCGGCGTGGAGCGGGCGGTCAGCCGTCGTCGATCACCGTGCCTGCGGTCGGCGCGGTGACCGCCCGCTCGAACCACACGTCGAGCACGGCGAGGTCCGTGCAGGAGCTGATGCGCTCTCGCGCCTCCTCCGGCACCGCGACCCCGCGCACCTCAAGAATCCGCAGAATGTCCTCGGCACGCCCTTCGAGACGTCCCTCGACACGCCCTTCGTCACGGAAGCTCTCGGCGACGAAGCCGCGGAAGTGGCTGAGACCAGTGCCCATCAGGTTCCTCCGGATCTCACGGGCCGGGGAGGCTCCCAGACCCGCCTCGGTGAATTCGGCGAAGACCGCTGCGGCATCGGCGTCCGTGGCCCGGAGCGCCTCGGCGAGAGCCTCCAGTATGGCAGCGATGTCGTGATCGTTACTATGGGTGATCGCCGAGAAGACGGCCATCGGGATGTCCTCGGCCGCCCTGGCGGCCTCCATGACCATGGGGACGTTGTGCGGCCCAAGCACCAGCGGGAAGACGACCAGGCTCGGGTGCTTGTCCAGGCCGATACGGATCGGCTCGGCCGCCCACTCCGCCGTCCCCTTGTCCCGGCAGACGACCAGGAGCACGCACGGGTAGCGGAACTTCGCATAGAGGTGGGCGAGCTAGTACGCCCAACTGCTGCGCTTGTCCGGGTCCTTCTTGCTCTGCGCCTCGATCGCCAGCAACAGGGAGTCCCCACTCGCCACATCGATGCGCATCAGCGTGTCCACGTGCCGTCCCAGCGGTCTGATCTCCGTGAGATCCGTATCCATGAGCGAAACGGCTACGGGATCCGGGAAGGGATGCCCAGGGTGCGGAAGGCGCTCGTGAACAGACCTGGATTCTTCTGGAAGATCCGGTGATGAGCCTCGTGCGGCGAACTGACCATGGGCCGGACACTAGAAGCCGGGCGCATATGCGTCCGGCAAACCCGAGGCGGTTCACCCGTTCGCGGCGGCCCGCCCCGAACAGGCATGACACCATCGATCCGTGCTCGACATCGGCTACTCCCTCTCCCGTCGCTTCCCCGATCCCCCGCAGACCGACTACCGCCGCGCGGACGTCCGGGCGCTGCGGCACGATCTGTTCTCCGGTGACGTCTACCTCGCGGACACCAAGGCGGACCGCGAGGTGTCCACAGCCTGGGGATGGGTGCCGGTGCTCGACTTCGCGTGGGCGCTGTGCGACATCGTCGAGCAGATCGACCAGGACCCGCGCGGCAACCGCTCGCACCGGCGGCAGTACGCGGAGCTGGACTTCACCGAGTCCTCGGACGTCATGATCTTCGAGCGGCGCTTCGGCTGGGTCGACGTCGAGGCTGACTGGATGCCCGGCGAGGAGCCCCCGCTCACCTTCAGCCACTCCCTCCTGCGCCGCGAGGCCCGCGACTTCCTGCACGACCTGATCGCCGACCTGGCCGACATGCACGACGGCCTCGCCGACAACCCCGTGATCTGGGACCTCCAGGCCCGCTTCCCCCGCCTCTGACCGGGGCCGCCCCCCTCACGCCTCCACCCGCACCCCGATCTGCGCCGCGAACGCCGGGGCCAGCTCCATCAGCTGCAACGGGCTGATCACCGCACCCGCCAGCCGGTCCACGCCCCGGGCGATGTCCAGCTCGGCCACCGCGCGCAGATCCACCGACTCCATCCGGGCACCGCTGAAGTCCGCCCCCTTCAGCACGCAGTCCCGGAACTCGACCCGGACC
Organism: Streptomyces sp. NPDC058375; assembly: GCF_042723425.1. Taxonomy (NCBI): domain Bacteria; kingdom Bacillati; phylum Actinomycetota; class Actinomycetes; order Kitasatosporales; family Streptomycetaceae; genus Streptomyces; species Streptomyces sp. NPDC058375. The sequence continues at coordinate 11,520 of NZ_JBHXJG010000025.1, forward strand.
AGATGCGCGTCCCCGAAGTCCGGCTCGGACAGCACGCAGCCCTCGAAGACGACGTCCTTCAGCCGGGCCTTGCGCAGATTCAGGTAGTCGATCTTGCCGCCCCGCACCACCACCCGCTCCAGCACCGCCCCGTGCAGCTGCACCCCGCCCAGGCGGGCGTCCACCACCTCCACGTCCCGCAGCGACGCCTCCGCGAGGTCCGTGCCCACGCCCCGTACGCCCGTCAGCACCGCGTCGATGAAGCGGGCCCGCGCCAGCTCCGCCCGGTCCAGGGCGCAGCCGTCCAGCGCGCAGTCCATGAACCGGGCTCCCCGGCCCGACGCGTCCGCCAGGTCCGTCCCGTCGAACCGCACCCCGTCGTAGTCCCCGTCCGGCTCCAGGCCGTCCCCGTCGTACGGAACGAGCGGCGGCAGCCGCACCTCCGGCCGCCGCGCCGCCGTCACGCCCGTGGTGCTCTTCTTCCCGCCGCCCGCTTTCCTGCTCGCTGCCATGCCCCCCATCGTGACGCACCCCACTGACAACGCCCCGCCGACCGTGTCACGAGCGGCCACCCCCGATCCGTCGCATCATCAAAGACGCGAAGGAGATCCAGCCATGGGACACATGGGACGCACGGGACACACAGGCCACGTCAACACCCACACCCACATCCACGTCGTCGGCGGCGGCCTCGCCGGGCTCACCGCCGCGATCACCGCGGCCGAGTCCGGCGCCCGGGTCACCCTGCACGAGGGCCACCGGACCCTCGGCGGCCGGGCCAGGACCGCGGACGGGCCGTACCGCGCCAACGAGGGCCCGCACGCCCTGTACCGGCGCGGGCCGCACTGGACCTGGCTGGCCCGGCGCGGTCTCGTCGGGCCCGTCGTCCCCGTACCGCCCCTCGAAGGCCTCCGCTTCCGCTTCCGCCGCGCGGGGGCCGCCCGCCGGACCCCGCCCGTGGCCCTGCTGCGGCTCGCCCGGCGGGGCCCCCACACGGCCCCGGTGGACAGCGCCTTCCTGGAGTGGGCCGCCGGCCAGGTCGGCGAGGAGGGCGCCCGCGCCGCCGCGAACTTCGCCGCCACCGCGCTCTTCCACCACGACCCCGGCGCGCTCTCCGCCCGGTTCGTCCAGGAGCGGTTCCGGCGTCTCGCCTCGTTCCCGCCCGAGGCCCGCTACCCGGTCGGCGGCTGGGCGGCGCTCGTCGAGCGGATGGCCGGCCACGCCCGCGGCCTCGGGGTCCGGATCGAGACGGCCGCCCGCGTCGACACCCGTACGCTCGGCGAGCTGGCCCGTACCGGACCAGTGATCGTCGCCGCCTCCCTCGACTCCGCCCGCGTCCTCCTCGACGACGCGTCCCTCACCTGGGAGAGCGGCCGCACCGTCCTCGTGGACCTGGCGCTGCGCACCCGGCGCGGCGACGCGTTCGTCGTGTCGGACCTGGACGCGCCCGGCTGGCTGGAACGGTTCACCGCCCAGGACCCCGGCCTCGCCCCGGCCGGCGAACAGCTGCTCCAGGGCCAGTTCCCGATCGGCCCCGACGCCCGCCGGGCGGAGGGGACCGTCCGCGCCGAGGCCCTCCTCGACCTCGGCTTCCCCGGCTGGCGGGAGCGCACCGCCTGGCGCGTGGAGGCGCTCGCCGACGGCCGCACCGGGGCCGTCGACCGCCCCGGCACCACCTGGCGGGACCGGCCCTCCGTCGTCCGGGGCGACGGGATCTTCCTGGCGGGCGACCAGGTGGCCGCCCCCGGACTCCTCAGCGAGGTCTCCTTCACCAGCGGTCTCGAAGCCGCGATGCTCGCCCTGAAGGCCGCCGGGCTGCGCTCCGGATCCGGGGTTGACCTCAACCAGACTTGACGTACGAGGGTGGGGTGCGAGCCCGCCGGAGCGGTGGGGGAACGCCGGACCAGCCACCCTTGGGAGCCCTCCATGTACGCCGTACGCCTGCACGCCTTCGGCCCTGCCGAGAACCTCGTGTACGAGAAGGCCGAGGAGCCCGTCCCCGGCCCCGGCCAGGTCCGTATCGCTGTCGCGGCGGCCGGCGTGCATCTTCTGGACACGGTCCTGCGGGAGGGGGAGAGCGGCCCCTACCCGGCGCCCGTCACCCTCCCCACCGTCCCGGGCCGCGAGGTCGCCGGGACCGTCGAGTCGGTGGGCGAGGGCGTCGGCGCCGAGTGGCTCGGCAAGCGGGTCGTCGCCCATATCGGCATGGCGCCGGGCGGGTACGCCGAACTCACCGTCACCGAGGCCGACCGGCTCCACGAGATCCCCGAGGGGCTCGACGCCGCCGGGGCCGTCGCGATGATCGGCACCGGCCGCACCGCCCTCGGCATCCTCGGGTTCACCCCGCTCGGCCCGGGCTCCGTGGTCGTCGTCACCGCGGCGGCGGGCGGGATCGGCACCCTCGTCGTCCAGTACGCGAAGGACGCCGGGGCCACCGTGATCGCGCTGGCCGGAGGTCCCGCGAAGGTGGCACGGGCGACGGACAACGGGGCCGACCTCGCCCTCGACTACACCCGCCCCGACTGGCCGCGGGAGGCCCGCGCGTATCTCGACGCGAAGGGCCGGCGGGCCACCGTCCTCTACGACTCCGTCGGCGGGACCACCGCCCGCGCCGCCGTCGACCTCCTCGGCCCCGGCGGGCACCACGTCGTCTACGGCTGGTCCGGCGAGGGCCCCGGCGCCGGGGGCCCGCTCACCTTCACCGCCGAGGAGCTGGCCGAACGCTCCATCACATCCGGTTCCCCCCTCGGACCGCAGATGGTCGAGCGGGCCGGCGGCCTGCGCGCTCTGGAGACCCGCGCCCTCGCCGAGGCGGCCGCCGGCCGGCTGCGACCCGCCGTACAGCGATTCCCGCTCGCCGAAGCCGCCGCCGCGCATCGCGCGCTGGAGACCCGGGGCACGATGGGCAAGGTGATCCTGGAGCCGTGAGTCAGGCCTCCGCGCCGCCGGCCCCGAGGCGCGCCAACGCCCCGTCCGTCAACCGGTACACCGTCCACTCGTCCTGCGGGCGCGCGCCCAGCGACTCGTAGAACGCGATGGACGGGGCGTTCCAGTTCAGCACCGACCACTCCAGCCGCCCGTAGCCGCGCTCCACGCAGATCCGCGCCAGCTCCGCCAGCAGCGCCCGGCCGTGGCCGCCGCCGCGCCGGTCCGGGCGGACGTACAGATCCTCCAGGTAGACGCCGTGCACTCCGCGCCAGGTGGAGAAGTTGAGGAACCACAGGGCGAAGCCGATCACCTCGCCGCCGTCGTCGGCCGTCGCCACGTGCGCGTACGCGGCGGGCCGGTCGCCGAACAGCGCTTCCCTCAGCTGCTCCTCGGAGGCGACCACCTCGTCCAGGGCCTTCTCGTACGCGGCGAGTTCCCGCACGAGGGAGTGCAGGACGGGGATGTCGTCAGGGGTGGCGGTACGAATCATGAGCGCAGCCTAGGTGTATTGATCACGGGCGGCCCGGCATCGCGTTTACACGGGCCCATGGACGGCCGGTTGTCCGGCCCGGGCGCTGGCCACCACAACGGCTCCCGCCGCCCGGGCGCACCGGCTCCCCGCCCAACCCCCGGGCCCTCGGCCACCCCGCCCCCTCACCGCCCCAGCAGCCGCCGCGCGATCTCCGCATGGTCCGGGGAGACGCGCCCCTCCCCGCTCCCGGCCGCCCACAGCCCGTTCTGGAGCACCCGGCCCAGCGTCCAGGCCCGCGCCCGCTCACGGTCCCGCTCCAGGCCCAGCGCCTCCGTCAGCGCGTCGAAGCGCCACACCACCTCGTCCGCGTCGAAGAGGTTGTCCAGCGCCGGGAACAGCTCGAAGCCCGGATCCCCCGCCAGCGGCTTCGGGTCGAGTGCCACCCACTCCCCCGCCCGCCCCGCGTCCGCGCGCCCGGCCAGGATGTTGTCGTAGTGCAGGTCCCAGTGCAGCAGCCGGTCCCCCGGCTCGCCCGCGACCTCCCGCACCACCGCCGCGCAGTCCGCGAGCAGCCGCCGGTCCGCCGCGTCGGGCAGCAGGCCCACCCGCTCCGGCACCGCCGCGAGCATCCGCTCCGCCACCCCGCCCAGCGTGCGCAGCCCGTCCGGCGCGGGCACCGCCACCAGCCGGGCCAGCACCCCGCCGAGGATGCCCACGGCCTCCCGCACGTCGGCCTCACCGGACAACGGCCGCCGCTCGTCGAGCCGTTCCAGCAGCAGCGCACCGCTCTGCGGGTCATGGTCGAGCAGCTCCACCGCCCCGGCCCCCGCGACGGCCCACGCCCGCAGTGCGACCGGTTCGTCCGCCGTCTCCTCGTCCACCGCCTGGAGCTTCAGCGCGGCGGGCCGCCCGTCCGCCTCCCGCACCACCGGCAGGACCAGCGCGCACATCCCGTACATCGACGGGCCGTCCGGCCGCAGCCCCCACCGCTCCAGCAGCCGCGCGGCGAGGTCCGGCAGTCCGGCGACGAAGGCCCGCCCGGCCGCTCCGTTGAAGCGGGACTGCGTGGCGGCCAGTTCTTCGGGGATGTCGATCACGCAGCCGATCCTAGGGAGGCGCGCCTCCCCGGGGCGCCCGCATTCCCCGGGGGGCCGCCCGGCCGCAGGAGACGAAACGGCCCCGCGCGCAGTAACGTCCCGCCACACGTACGCTCGGCATCTCACCGGACCGGGCAGGGACACCAGGGGCATCATGAGCACCGTCAGTACCGTCGTCGGCGGCATATCGTTCTGGTACGCGCAGGAGGGCACCCCCGCCCCGCGCGAACCCCTCCCCGGCGACACGAGCGTCGACGTCTGCATCGTCGGCGGCGGCTACACCGGCCTCTGGACGGCGTACTACCTGAAGCAGGCCGTCCCCTTCCTCAACATCACCGTCCTGGAGGCCAAGTTCTGCGGTTACGGGGCCTCCGGCCGTAACGGCGGCTGGCTGTACAACGGCATCGCCGGCCGCGACCGGTACGCCAAGCTGCACGGCCACGAGGCCGCCGTACGGCTCCAGAAGGCGATGAACGAGACCGTGGGCGAGGTCGTCAGGACCGCCGCCGAGGAGAAGATCGACGCGGACATCCACCAGGGCGGCGTCCTGGAGGTGGCCCACACCCCGGCCCAGCTCGCCCGTCTCAAGGACTTCCACAGCGTCGAGATCGCCTTCGGGGAGACCGACCGCGTTCTGCGCGGCGCCCGCGAGACCGCCGAGCGCATCCACGTCACCGGGGCAGTCGGCTCCACCTGGACCCCGCACGGCGCCCGGCTGCACCCGGCCAAGCTGGTCAAGGGCCTCGCGGACGCGGTGGAGGCGCTCGGCGTCACCATCCACGAGTCGACGCCGGTCACCGAGATCAAGCCCAAGCACGCCGTCACCCCGTACGGCACGGTCCGCGCCCCGTACGTCCTGCGCTGCACCGAAGGCTTCACCGCGAGCCTCAAGGGCCAGAAGCGCACCTGGCTCCCGATGAACTCCTCCATGATCGTCACCGAGCCGCTGCCCGCCCGGATCTGGGACGCGATCGGCTGGGAGGGCCGCGAGACCCTCGGCGACATGGCCCACGCCTACTTCTACGCCCAGCGCACCGCCGACGACCGCATCGCCCTCGGCGGCCGCGGCTACCCGTACCGCTTCGGCTCGGCCACCGACAACGACGGCCGCACCCAGCCCGCCACCGTCTCCGCCCTGCGCGACCTGATGGTCCGGCTCTTCCCCGTCACGGCGGGCGTCCACGTCGACCACGCCTGGTCCGGCGTCCTCGGCGTCCCGCGCGACTGGTGCGCCACCGTCACACTCGACCGCTCCACGGGCCTGGGATACGCGGGCGGTTACGTCGGCTCGGGCGTCGCCACCGCCAACCTCGCCGCCCGCACCCTGCGCGACCTGATCCAGCAGGACTCCGGCCAGGCGGGCCCCACCGACCTGACCACCCTGCCGTGGGTGAACCACAAGGTCCGCCGCTGGGAACCGGAGCCCTTCCGCTGGCTCGGCGTGCACGGCATGTACGCGGCCTACCGCGCCGCCGACCGCCGCGAGACCACCTCGCCGCGCCCGGGCACGGACCCCATCGCGAAGGCGGCGGACCGCATCGCGGGCCGCCACTGACCGGCAGGACACTCCCTAGGACTTCTCCTCCGCCACCAGCACACCCACCTTGTCGATCCGGTGCTCGGGGTTGCCGAATTCGTCCCGCCAGAAGTTCCCGGCCGCGTCGTCCTCGGGCGTCGCACAGGTGGAGACCGTGATCATCGCCCGGGTCGGCTCCGCACCGGGCCGGCCCGGCACCTCGGCCCGCTGCTCGGCGAGCGAGCTCTCGCTGCGGAAGGAGGTCTGCCGGGTCGCGGTGATCTCGTAGGTGTAGCGGGTGCCGCTCTCCGTCACGTACACGGGATCGCCCTTGTCGAGCTCCGGCAGGTCGCGCAGCACCCCTCCGGCGCTCAACCGGTGTGCGGTGACGAGGTAGTTGCCGACGTCGCCGGGTCCGACGCCGCCGCGCTCCCCGTACGGGCCGGCCGCGACGCCCCCGTCCTGGATCCTGCTGCCGGGCCGGTCGTCGGTGGTCCCCTCGTACGGCACGACGTCCAGGTCCTCGACACCGATCGCGGGAATGTCCAGGACGGCGACCTCGGTGCGCGGGTCCGTGCGGTCGGCGGGAGCGCCGGAGACGAAGGCGGTCGTCAGCAGGACTGCGGCGCCGGCGCAGGCCGCAGCCGGGAGGAGCGTACGTGTACGGGGTCGACGGCGGCGCATGAGCATCCCCATCCCGGGTCAGGGCCCGCACCTCCAGTAGACCAGGCCACCGCCGGGAGCGCCCGGGGATCAGTCGCGGGGCCAGGGCCGTCCGTCGAGCCGTTCGATCGAGAGGTTCAGCCTGCTGAGGGAGGCGGCGAGCTGCTCCGCCTCCTCCGGAGTCCAGTCGGCGAGGACCTTGGCGAGGCCCGCCACGTTCCGCGACCGGTCGCTGTCGAGGCGGCGCGCGCCCTCCTCGGTGATGGCGAACTTCCGGGCGATCCCGCCGTCGGGGTCCGGGATGCGCTCGACGACCCCGGCCCGCAGCATCGCGGCGGTCTGCCGGTTGAGCGTGGAGGCGTCCAGGCCGAAGGCGTCACCGAGCTGGCCGATGGACATCGGGCCCTCCGCCCGGATCCGGCTCAGTAGGATGTAGGCGCTGCGGTCGAGCCGCCACTCCACGCGCGGGGTGAGCAGGTGCATGTACCGGCCGAGCAGCATCGTCTCGCGTTCGATCCGGTCGATGGGCTTGTCCACGCGCGCTTCCGCTCTCCTTCGTTTCTTCCTGCGTTCACCAGGCCTATCACGATAGATGTGCATGATACATATGCTATGCATGATGCATATTCCATGTATCTTGCATAGCCGGCCGCCGAAGGCGCATCGACCCGCCCGGGAAGGGCGAGAGGGAGCAGCACCCGTGGAGAGTTCACCCCCCGCACCCCGCCCGGGAGGCGTGGTCGGCATCCTGGCCTTCGCCGGCATCGTGGCAGCACTCACCCAGACCCTGGTGGTGCCGCTCATCGCGGAGCTGCCGAAGCTGTTCGACACCTCCGCGTCGAACGCCTCCTGGGTCATCACCGCCACCCTGCTCGCCGCCGCCGTGGCCACGCCCGTCGCCGGCCGGCTCGGCGACATGTACGGCAAGCGGCGCATGCTGCTGCTCTCGCTCCTCCCGCTGGTCCTCGGCTCGGTGGTCTGCGCCCTGTCCTCCTCGGTGGTTCCGATGATCGCCGGGCGCGGCCTCCAGGGCCTCGGCATGGGCGTGGTCCCGCTCGGCATCAGCCTGCTGCGCGACGTGGTCCCGGCCGAGAAGCTCGGCGCGTCCATCGCGATCATGAGCGCCTCGATGGGCGTGGGCGGCGCGCTGGGCCTGCCGTTCGCCGCCGCCATCGCGGAGAACACCAGCTGGCGGGTGCTGTTCTGGGTGGTCGCCGTGCTGGCCGTCGCGGTCGGCGCGCTGATCCTGGCCCTGGTCCCCGGCGACCGCCCGGCCACCCGGTCCGGGAGCTTCGACCTGCCCGGGGCCGTGGGCCTCGGCGCCGCCCTGATCTGCCTGCTGCTCGCCGTCTCCAAGGGCGCCGACTGGGGCTGGGGCAGCGCCACCACGCTCACCCTCTTCGCCGCCGTCCTGGTGCTGCTGCCCGCCTGGGGCTGGTGGGAGCTGCGGCTGACCGACCCGCTGGTCGACCTGCGCGTCACCGCCCGCCCCCAGGTCCTGATGACGAACACCGCCTCGATCCTGGTCGGGTTCGCGATGTACGCCCAGTCCCTCGTCGTGCCCCAGCTGCTCCAGCTGCCCGGGGCCACCGGGTACGGCCTGGGGCAGTCGATGCTCGCGATGGGCCTGTGGATGGCCCCGGCGGGCCTGATGATGATGGCGATGTCCCCGGTCGGCGCGAAGCTCTCCGCCGCCAAGGGCCCGAAGGTCACCCTGGCCGTGGGCAGCCTCCTCATCGCGGCCGGCTACGGCCTGTCCGTACCGCTGATCGGCGCGGACTCCCCGTGGAGCCTGCTGATCGTCACCCTCGTCTGCAACTCGGGCGTCGGCTTCGCGTACGGGGCGATGCCCGCGCTCATCATGGGCGCGGTGCCGCAGTCCGAGACCGCGTCGGCGAACAGCTTCAACGCCCTGATGCGCTCGATCGGCACGTCGTTCGCGGCGGCCGTGATCGGTGTGGTCCTGGCCCGGATGACCACGGACTTCGGCGGCTTCCCGCTGCCCTCGCAGGACGGCTTCCGGCTCGCGATGCTGATCGGCTGCGGAGTCGGCCTGGCGGCGGCGGTCGTCGCCGCGCTCATCCCCGTACGCCCGGCGACCGCACTCCTCCCGCCTGCCGCCGCGACCGGACCGGCGGCGGGAATGCCGGAGGCATCGGAGGCGTCGGAGGCGAAGGCCTGAGCGTCACCGGAACGGAGCACGGCCCGGGGCCCGGCGGCCGAACCGCCCTACCCCGGGCCGGACTTCGTACGGCGTCCGGCCCCGGCGCGGCTCGTGCCATGCCGCTCCCGCTACCGGCGTACGGTCAGCGCGTCAGCCGCAGCAACCGCCCCGACCTCGCCGTGGCCACCAGCTCCTCGACGGTGGCGAGCTTCACCCGGGGCCGGCCGTCGCGCCGCCCCCGGTCCCGTTCGGCCCGGTCGATCGCGGCCAGGCCCCGGGCGTCCACGACCCGGCGGTTACGCTGCCGGGCGAGGCGCCGGAACGCCTTGGCATCGCCCGAAGGGGCGGGCAGCGTCCCGGCGACCGCGTCGGCCAGGAGCGTGCCGACCGTCTCGGCCGCGCAGGTGCGGTTGGCGCCGATCCCGCCGGACGGCCCCCGCTTGATCCAGCCGACCACATAGCTGCCGGGCAGCCCCGCCACCCGGCCGCCCTCGTGCGGGACGGTGCCCGACACCTCGTCGAACGGCAGCCCGGGGACCGGGAGTCCGCGGTACCCGATGGCCCGCAGCAACAGCCCGGCGCTCAGGTCGGCCGTGCCGCCCTCGTCGCGCTGCCCGCCGCCGTCCGTGACGCGTACGGAGCGCACTCCGCCGCCCTCGCCCAGGACCTCCACCGCCTCGGAGTGGAAGCGCAGCACGATGCGCCGCTCACCGCCCGCAGGGGACGCGGCGTCCGTCCGTACCCGTGCGAGCCCCTTGAGCACCCCGGCCCGGTCGCCCGCCCCGGCCGCGTCGATCGCCGCAGCCGTACGCGGATCGTGGTCGTCCACCACCAGCTCCACGCCCGGCAGATGCTTCAGCGCGAGCAGTTCGGAACGGGTGTACGCGGCGTCCTCGGGCCCCCGCCGCCCCAGCACCACCGCCTCCCGCACCCGGCTCGCCCGCAGGGCGTCCAACGCGTGGGCCGCGATGTCGGTGCCCGCGAGCGCCTCCGGGTCGGCGACCAGGATCCGGGCGACGTCGAGGGCGACGTTGCCGTTGCCCACCACGACGACCCGCTCGGCGGCGGACAGGTCGACGTCCTGCGCGACGGCCTCCGGATGGGCGTTGTACCAGGCCACGAACGAGGTCGCGGAGACACACCCCGGGCTGTCCTCCCCCGGCACCCCGAGCCGCTTGTCCGTGGAGGCGCCGACCGCGTAGATCACCGCGTCGTGGTGGGCGGACAGCTCCTCGGCGGTGACGTCCCGGCCCACCTCGATCCCCAGGTGCATCCGGACCCGGGGATGGGAGTGGAAACGGGAGAAGGTGTCGCCGACCTTCTTCGTCGCGGGGTGGTCGGGGGCCACCCCGTACCGGACGAGCCCGCCCGCCACCGGCAGCCGGTCGATCAGGGTCACCTCGGCGGCGGTGTGCAGCAACAGGTCCTGCGCCGCGTACATCCCGGCGGGCCCGGTCCCGACCACCGCCACCCGCAGCGGCCCGAAGTCGGACGGCAGGCTGCGCTCGAAGACCGGCTCGCCCCAGACGTGGAAGTTCGGCCCCTCCGCCTCGGCGGCCGGCTCCCCGCCCTCGTAATAGGCGGCGTTGATGTCCGCGTACTCCCGCTGCCCGGCGGACAAGGAGTCCACCGGGAAGATCGCGTCCACCGGGCAGGCGTCCGCGCAGGCCCCGCAGTCGATGCACGCACGCGGGTCGATGTGCAGCATCTCCGTGGAGCCGAAGGCGCGTTCCTCCGGCGTCGGGTGGATGCAGTTGACCGGGCACACGGCCACGCAGGTGGCGTCGTTGCAGCAGGTCTGGGTGATGGCGTAGGTCATGGCCCCGGCTCAGATCAGGTTCGCGCGCTTGTAGAACGCGAGGGCGGGCTTGGTGAGGAGACGGGCGGAGGCCAGGAAGTCCATCAGCCCCGAACAGCTGGAGCGCATCATCGACTTGTGGTGCTCATTGGCCTTGGCGGCGGCCAGCGCACGCCGTTTGTCGAGGCCGGCTTTCCGGTAGACCTCCGGGTTCACCATGCTGGTCACGATGAAGTACGAGGCGACGGCGACGACGAACGCGTTGATCTGCCGCCGCGCCCACCCCGCGCCCTCCAGCCGTTTGAGGGTCTCGTCCCGGGCGAACTTCATGTGCCGGGACTCCTCCACCACATGGATGTTGTTGATGGTGCGGACGAACGGCACGACCCGCTCGTCGCGCATCCAGTCCCGCTGCATCACGTCGAGGACCTCCTCGGCGACCAGGATCGCCGCGTACGCCGCCTCGCCGAACGCCAGCGTCTTGAACGCCCGGCCCAGCTCCATCACCGCGCGGCGCGGGCGGTAGTGCGGCGCGCCCAGCTTCTGCGCACCGCGCGCGAACATGATCGAGTGGCGGCACTCCTCGGCTATCTCGGTGAGCGCCCACTGGAACTCCGCACCGGCCGGGTTCTTCATGTAGATGTCCCGCAGCACCATCTGCTGGAGGATCATCTCGAACCAGATCCCCGTGCTGGCGACCGAGGCCGCCTCCTGCCGGGTCAGCTCCTTGCGCTGCCCCTCGGTCAACTCGCCCCAGTACGCGGTCCCGTAGAGACTGCTCCACTCCGGGCTCGCGCCGTGGAACTCCTTGTCCAGCGGCGTCTCCCAGTCCACCTCGGTGGCCGGGTCGTACGCCAGCTGCGCGGCCGAGTCGAGCAGCCGCCGCGCGACGTCGTCGCCCTCGGGGCTCTCCTGGACCTTCGACGGAACGGTGCTGCCGGCCATGCTGCGGCTCCTTGGGTCGAGTGCGGTGATCCTTGGTGGTGGTGAGCTGCGGACGACGACGCCCCTGCCGTACGGGGCGGCCGCGCCGGACCTGACACCGGCCGGGCGCCCACCCGCTTGTTAGACGCAAGGTATAACAAGGATCCCGGGCCGCCTACCCCTCGGTAGGAATCGGCCCGGGACCTCACCACATCTCCTCACCCCGCCAAGGTATTTTTGCGCCAACTACCGAGGATACTGACCGAACTTGGCGGTCGCCCAGAAGTAGCCGAGCACCACGAGCCCGACGCTCCAGCCGACAGCCAGCCAGCCGTTGTGGCCGATCTCGCTGCCGAGCAGCAGGCCGCGCAGCGTCTCGATGGCCGGGGTGAAGGGCTGATACTCGGCGATCGGCCGGAACCAGCCCGGCATCGTCTCCACCGGGATGAAGGCGCTGGACAGCATCGGGAGCAGGACCATCGGCAGGGCGTTGTTGCTGGCCGCCTCCGCGTTCGGGCTGATCAGACCCATGCCGACGGCGACCCAGGTGAGGGCGGCGGAGAAGAGCACGAGCAGCCCGAACGCGGCCAGCCACTCCAGGACCGTGGCGTCCGTGGACCGGAAGCCGATGGCCACACCGACCGCGCCGACCACGACCACGCTCAGCACGCTCTGCAGCACGCTGCCGACGACATGCCCGACGAGTACGGAGCTGCGATGGATCGCCATGGTGCGGAAGCGGGCGAGGATCCCCTCGGTCATGTCGTTGGAGACGGACACCGCGGTCCCGACCACCGTGGATCCGATGGTCAGCATCAGCAGCCCCGGCACGATGTAGGCGATGTACGCGGAGCGGTCGGCCCCGCCACCACCGATGCCCGCGCTCATCACATCGCCGAAGATGTAGACGAAAAGCAGCAGGAGCATGACAGGCGTGAGGAGCAGGTTGAGCGTGAGGGAGGGATAGCGCCGGGCGTGCAGGAGGTTACGGCGCAGCATGGTGTTCGAGTCACGTACGGCGAGGGCGAGGGAGCTCATCGGGCGTTCTCCTTGGGCTGGTCGTTCTGAGCCGGGACGGTGGAGGCGGTGAGGGCGAAGAACACGTCGTCGAGGTCGGGGGTGTGCACCGTCAGCTCGTCGGCCTCGATGCCGGCCGAATCCAGCCAGTCGAGGATGGAGCGCAGTTCGCGCTGGGTGCCGCCGCTGGGGATCTGCAACGACAGCGCCTCGTCGTCCCGGGCGGCCTCGCGCAGGGCGGAGGAGGCGGACCGGTAGCCCTCCGGGTCGGTGAACCGCAGCCTGACATGCCCGCCCGGGACGATCCGCTTCAGCTCCTCGGCGCTGCCTTCGGCGGCGATCCTCCCGTCGTTGAGGACGGCGATACGGTCGGCCAGCTCGTCGGCCTCCTCCAGATACTGGGTGGTGAGGAAGACGGTGACGCCGCCGGCGACCAGCTCGCGGATGATCCCCCACATGGTGTGGCGCGAACGCGGGTCCAGCCCGGTGGTCGGCTCGTCGAGGAAGATGATCCGCGGCCCGCCGACCAGCGTCATGGCGATGTCGAGGCGGCGCTTCATGCCACCGGAGTAGCCCGCGGCGGGCTTCTTCGCCGCCTCCGCGAGGTCGAAACGCTCCAGCAGTTCGGCGGCGACGCGGCGCCCCTCCCGCCTGGACAGGTGGTGCAGGTCCGCCATCAACAGCATGTTCTCCTCACCGGTGATCAGCCCGTCGACGGCCGAGAACTGCCCCGTGACACCGATCACGGCACGCACGGCCTGCGGGTCGACGGTCAGATCGTGGCCGCCGACGCTCAGTTCACCGGCGTCGGCGGTGACGAGGGTGGAGAGGATCTTGACGGCGGTGGTCTTGCCCGCGCCGTTGGGGCCGAGCAGGGAGAAGACGGTGCCCTGCGGCACCGACAGGTCGATGCCGTCGAGCACGACCTGGTCGCCGTAGGACTTACGCAGTCCGGTGGCGGTGATCGCCTGCGTCGCGGCCTGGGCGGCACGCGGCGCGGAGGCCCGGGTGACAGTCATGCTGGTTCCCTTTCACAAGCGGTGAGTCGGACGGGGGCGGAGCTGTGCAGGGCTGAACTGGGCAGGGCCGAGCTGCGCAGCACAGGGCTGAGCTGAGCTGCGCATGACAGGGGGCGGGGGTTGGGCAGGGCAGGGCAGGGCCGAACTGAGCTGACCCGGGCCGGGCTTCGCGCGACCGGGCCCGGGGCGGCGGCTCAGGCGCGGCGGATGATGATGTCGCCGGCCCCGCTCCGGGCGTGCACCTCGACGGTCTCGTCGGAGCCCTCGGGCCCCGCAGCACCGCCGAGCTCGTTGCGTACGGTGCCGAACTTGGGGTTCAGGTCGAGCCAGGCGGCGGTGCCCTCGTGGATGCCCACGTCGAGGTCGCCGACGGAGGTACGCAGGATGACGCGGCCCCGGATCACATCGCCGATCCGGATGCGGCCGTTGGAGGACACCGCGTCGACCCCGGCATGGGCGACGCCGACCTCGATGCGGCCGTTGGCGGACCGGGCGCTGACGTCGCCGCGGGCGACACCCACGGAGATGTCGCCGTTGGCCGCGCTGACCTTCAGCTCGCCGCCGGTCTCGTCGATCCCGATCACGCCGTTGCCATTCTTGACGACCGCCGCCCCGGCGACGGACCCGACCTCGACCCGGCCCGCGCCGGTGACCTCGGCGTCCCCGGTGGAGCGGACCAGCCGGATGTCGCCGTGATCGGTCCTGAGCTCGGCGCGCGCCGCCTCGTCCACCTGGAGGTCGCCGAGCGAGGTCTTGAGCTGCACCTCGCCGAGAGGCCCCTCGCAGGTGAAGCTGCCCAGGGCGGTGGTGCCCCGCACGTCGGATCCGGTGGGCAGTTCGATGCTCACGAGAACGGCGCCCGGCTTGCCGAACAGGGACCGCTTCCTGGGGGTCTTGACGGTGAGGCGACCGCCCGAGCAGGAGACCTGGGTCTGCCGCACGGCGCGTACGTCGTCCTCGTCGGATCCGTTGGCCGGCAGCACCTCGACGACCGTGTCGGTGCGCTTGCCTGCGGTGATGCGGGCGGTGCCGGCGTCCAGCTCGATGACGGCGGAGATCGGCTCAGGAGTGTCGAAAGAAGGCATGGCTGTCCCGTCCTCTTGGCTCGGTGAGTTGATGAGCGATCAGCGGTGAGCGATCAGTGATGAGCGATCGGTTACGTCGGCCGGATCGGCGATCCGCCGGTGAAGTGGTGCTGGGTGGTGCCGGCAGGCCCGGTCGCTAGCGGACCCAGCCGGTGAAGCCGCGGCCGCCCGAGTCCTTGCCCCGGCCCGGTACGCTCGCGCGCCCCCCGCCGTCGAGAGCGACGGACACGGCCCGCACGAGCCAGGCGTTGACCGACAGGCCCTCCGCCGCCGCGGCGCTCTCGGCGCGGCCCTTGAGGTGGGCGGGGAGACGGAGGTTGATCCGCACCATGGTGCCGTCGTCGGCCTCCGCGGCCGGCGGTGCGGACACGACGGGAGCCACGGCCGGCTCCTGCGCCTCCCGGACCGGCTCGGGCACCGGCGGCGGTGTCACCACGAACTCGGGATCGAGCCCGCGCAGCCGTACGTCGACCGAACCGGGCGCCAGCTCCCGGGTGACGTCGCCCATGGCCGCGGAGAGCACGTTGAGCAGGGTCAGCCGGGCGGCGGACTCCAGGGGAGCGCTGAGCCGCTCGGCGAGGGCGCGGGCTTCGTCACCGCTGGCATCCGCGGCGACGGCGAGTTCCCGCCGGAGATTGTCGACGTAGGGGGTGAGGTCCATGACGCCATCATGGCACATGAATGGCATCACGTCGAGCCACTTTGGCGCACGACTCGCAAAGACGCCTCTGACCTGCAAAGTTCCACCCAGAAACACCGCAATGGCAACACCGAAGCCCTCCGATCACCCCGGCGTGGCACCACACCGACACCACATGGCACCACTCGGCGCATCATCGCCTCCACGTGGCGCCACCCGATGCATCAGCGCCTCCGCGTGGCACCACCCGCCCCGCCGCCGAGCCGGATGTACTGACGGCAAGCGCCACGCGCACGACACCAGGCCGCCCGACACCCGCCCCCAGCACCACCCGGAGGCCCCACATGCCCCACCCGAAGGCCTACCTGGCCCTCTGCACGCACACCCACCTGTTCCCGGGCGCGCGCTGCCGCCTCCAGGGCCTGCCCCACCCAGCGGCCTTCGCGGCGGCCCCGGAGTCGATCGAGGTCCACCTGCGCTTCTCCGACGGAACGGCCACCGCGGCAGAGCTCCACACCGAGCCCCCGACCGGCCCGACCCTCACGGTCGCCGCCTACACCACCGCGGCCGGCACTCCCATCGCCGACAGCACCTGGGCCGTCAAGGGCGTCGCACGGAACGAGGACGAGGTGGAACTGACCATCGGCGCCCCGAACCGCCCCTGAGCGCCCCTGAGCGCCCCGTCGGGAGTCTCCACGCCCACTCAACGCACCCCGTCCGCAGTCTCCTCGCCCACCTCGCTCCGGGCGGCGCGCAGGACGGACGCACCGGCAGGGGTGAGCGTATGCAGAACAGAGGGCCCGTTACGGACGGTCGTCACGAGCCCCGCATCACGCAGCACGGTGGCATGCCTACTGGCCGCGGACGCCGAAACCCCGGCGGCCCGGGCGATCTCCCCCGTAGTGGCACCGCCGGCCGCCGCCTGCAAGGCGATCGCCCGGGCCCGCCCGAGCAGATTGGCCAGCGGACGCCCGGGGTCCTCGTCCCGCAGAGGACGAGCCGCGGGCTCATGCAGCAACGAGTACCACAGCACCGGCGGCAGCCCCGGATCGGCGAACGCGACCGGCTCACCCCAGTTGAAATACGACGGGACAAGGGTGAGCCCCCGCCCGTTCAGGTACAGATCCCGATCCTGCGTCTGCCGCGGATACGCGACCTCCAGCACAGGCGGACACCACCGCAGCATGGGCCCGAGCCCGGCGAGCATGCCCTCCACCCCACCGTGCAGCAGCCCCCGCCCCCGCACCGCCTGCTCAGCCTCGATCCGCGCCTGGACCCGCTCCTGATGGGGCACGACGACGGCACCGTAATAAGCACGCAGCATCCCCACGAACTCCCGACGCACCTCATACTCAGCCAACCGCCCGACCCACCCGGGCGCCCCGATGAGCCGGTCAAGAATCCCGACCTCCTCCGCAACCCGCTCGGCCGGCGTGGCCAGCAACGCGTCCAGCCCCGCTTCAAGGCCCTCCACCCCGGAGGACGGCGTCAGAAAGTCCGGGTAATAGGCGGCCCTGGGATACAGAGGCAACAGAACACCCCGCAGGACCCGTTCCAACCCCTTCTCCCGCAGATCCTGCCGCGCCGCCCGATACCACCCGGCGTAGGCCCAGCGACCCCGGCTGGACTGCAGCCGGTGCATGCTCGCGGCCACCTCGAACAGCGGGTCGGGAGCGGGGGCGAGCCGGGTCCTGGCCAGATCCGCGTCATCGAAGTGGATGCGGAGCATGTGGTTCCCCCCGGGGAGTTCGGACCTCGCCCGCGACCGTAGGGAAACGCGATAAGAGTCTGATGGACGACGCATGAACGAGCCTGCGCCGCCCACGGCAGACCGACGACAGAAGCCCAGGCCGGAGAAGATCCGGCCTGGGCTTCACGGTGAGCCCCCTGTCGGATTCGAACCGACGACATCCGACTTACAAGGCCGGCGCTCTGGCCAACTGAGCTAAGGAGGCAAGGACACACGCCACAGACGTGCGCCAGTACGCCACAACTCTACACAGCCCCGATCCCCCACCGACAGTTCGTTGCTCTGCCGTCCCTCATGTTCGCGAAGCGTTTTTCGTGACCCAAGAGGTACTGACAGAACACATGAACGCCAGGTAGCGTCACCGCAGGTTCACTCAGTGGACCAGACCACTCCCTACTCGGATCGTCCGGCACGTTCCTGCCGGTTGAGGAGAAGATTCCGCATGGCCAGTGTCACGTTCGACAAGGCATCCCGCGTCTACCCCGGCTCCACGAAGCCGGCCGTGGACCAGCTCGAGATCGACATCGCGGACGGCGAGTTCCTCGTCCTCGTCGGTCCCTCCGGTTGTGGCAAGTCGACCTCCCTGCGCATGCTCGCGGGTCTTGAGGACGTCAACGGCGGAGCGATCCGCATCGGTGACCGCGACGTCACACACCTGCCGCCGAAGGACCGGGACATCGCCATGGTGTTCCAGAACTACGCGCTCTACCCGCACATGTCCGTCGCGGACAACATGGGCTTCGCGCTCAAGATCGCCGGTGTGAACAAGACCGAGATCCGGGCGAAGGTCGAAGAGGCCGCCAAGATGCTGGACCTCACCGAGTACCTGGACCGCAAGCCCAAGGCGCTCTCCGGTGGTCAGCGTCAGCGTGTGGCGATGGGCCGGGCCATCGTGCGTGAGCCGCAGGTCTTCCTCATGGACGAGCCGCTGTCGAACCTCGACGCCAAGCTCCGTGTCTCCACCCGTACGCAGATCGCCTCGCTGCAGCGCCGTCTCGGCATCACCACCGTGTACGTCACCCACGACCAGGTCGAGGCCCTCACCATGGGCGACCGGGTCGCGGTGCTGAAGGACGGGCTGCTCCAGCAGGTCGACTCGCCGCGCAACATGTACGACCGCCCCGCGAACCTCTTCGTCGCCGGCTTCATCGGCTCGCCCGCGATGAACCTCGTCGAGGTCCCGATCACCGACGGCGGCGTGAAGTTCGGCAACAGCGTGGTGCCGGTGTCGCGTGAGGCGCTCTCCGCCGCCGCGGACCGCGGTGACACCACCGTCACGGTCGGCATCCGCCCCGAGCACTTCGACATCGTCGAGCACGGCGGCGCCGCCGCGAAGTCGCTCACCAAGGACACCTCGGACGCGCCGGCCGGTCTCGCCGTCTCCGTCAACGTCGTCGAGGAGCTCGGCGCCGACGGCTTCGTCTACGGCTCCACGCAGGTCGGCGGCGAGCACAAGGACCTGGTCGTCCGCGTCGGCGGCCGTGCCGTCCCGGAGAAGGGCACCGAGCTGCACGTCGTCCCGCGCCCGGACGAGCTGCACGTCTTCGCGACCTCCACCGGCGAGCGGCTCACCAACTGACCCGCCCCCTGCCGTACGCACGGCCCCGCACCTCCGGCAACGCCCGGCGGTGCGGGGCCGTTTGCGTGGTCCCGGCGGGTTTGGGTTTCGGCGTCGCGCGGTGTCAAATACCCCGGCACACTGGGCATTTCACCCCGGGTCGTCAACCTCGCATTCGAAAGGACGCGTCGAACCATCCCCCGCGAGGGTGACGAATTGTCGCCAAGTCATCACCGGCCGCTACGCTCGCTGCGTGACCCACACCGCGCGCCGCATCGGCCGATCCCTCGCTCTCGTCCTGCCCGTCGTCATGGTTCTGTCCGGGACCCTCGCGGTCACCAGCGTTCCGTGGGCGGCGTCGGACAACGACTCCAAGCTGCTGGCCGCCTCCTCGGAGACCGTGTCCAAGCCCGCGAAGCCGCACGCCCCGCAGGACGTCCTGCGCGAGAAGCTGCTCGTGGAGCTCCAGGAGAAGGACCCGGGCGCCGCGCTCACGGGTCTCCAGCGCGCCGTCGAGCAGCGCCCGTCGCTCGCCCGCCACTGCATGTCGATCGCGAAGGCGCTCGGCAAGGCGGCCGTCGAGCAGTACGGCCCGACTCGTGCGCACCGCTTCTCCCGGCCCGTCTGCGACACCTCGTTCGCCTCCGGCGTCGCGCAGTTCAGCTGAGCCCCGGAGGCTGAGCCCGGCAGGCGGTCGCGTCGAGCGCCGGCTGCCGTCGGCGGGCACCGCATATCGTGCCTGCCATGCATACGTATCCGACGCAGGCCGTGATCCTTGCCGGTGGCCAGGGGTCGCGGCTGCGGCCGTACACCGACGACCGCCCCAAGCCGATGGTCGAGATCCCCGGGACCGGGACTCCGATCATCGGTCATCAGCTGTCCTGGCTGGCCGCTGAAGGAGTCACCGACGCCGTGGTCTCCTGCGGGCATCTCGCCGAGGTGCTCCAGGAGTGGCTGGAGGGGGCCGCCCTGCCGCTCCGGGTCACCACCGTCGTGGAGACCGAACCGCTCGGGCGCGGCGGCGGGCTGAAGTACGCGGCCGAGCGCCTGCCGGACGCCGATCAGCCGTGGTACGCCACCAACGGTGACATCTGGACGCGTTTCTCCCTGCGGGAGATGGCCGCCTTTCACGCGGAGCGCGATGCCACCGCCACCCTCGCCCTCGCCCGGCCCCGGATCCCCTGGGGCGCTGTGGAGACGGATGCGTTCGGGCACATCACCGACTTCATCGAGTCGCCGCCCTCGCCGTATCTGATCAACGCCGGGGTGTACGTGTTCTCGCCGGCGTTCACGAAGCTGCTGCCGGACCGGGGCGACCATGAGCGGACCACGTTCCCGCGGCTCGCCCGTGAGCGCCGGCTGGCCGGGTATCCGCTGCCGCACGGGGCGTACTGGCGGGCCATCGACACCGCGAAGGACCTGACCGAGGCGGCCCGCGAGCTCGGCTCCCCCACCGCCTGAGCGTCACCCCGCGAGCTCGGCTCTCCCACCGCCTGAGCGTCACCCACAGGCGCGCGCACGAAGAAGGGCGGCGCCCTCCCGGTTGTTCCGCCGGGTGGGCGCCGCCCTCGTTGCTGTCGTTGCTGTCGTTGCCGCTGTCGTACGGGTCAGCCGAGGAGGCCGCCGATGGGGTTCCGGCCACCGCCGCCCGAGGTCGATCCCTCGCCGCCGGAGGAGGTCGACCCGCCGGTGGGGGCCGGTTCGCCGCCGCCGGAGGAGGCGTCGCCGCCGGTGGAGCCGGACGACGCGTCGGGTCCGGCGCTGGTGGCGGCCGGGGGCTGCTGCGGGGTGGTCTGCTGCGGGGGCGCCTGGCCCGTGCCCTGGGTCTGGCTGGGCTGGGTGCTGCCCGAGCCGGTGCTCTGGCCGCCGCCCGTGTCGCGGGTCGCGCCGGGGCCGGCCTGGCCGCCCTCGGGTGCGGTGGCCGCTCCCGAGCTGGTGGGTTCCGGCTGCCGCTGCTGTTCCGGCGTACGGGAGGCCTGGCGTTCGCCGGTGGACTCCTGGGGGAGCGGCATGCCGGGGAGGCGGTTGGTGGGGTTGTCGTTGCGGCCGGGGACGGTGACGACCTCGGTGGAGCGGACCGCGCCGCCGAGGATGGAGCCGATGAGCAGGGTGAGGCCGACGACGACCGTGGCGACGACGGTGCCCCGGCGCAGGACGCGGCGGCGCAGGTCCCAGAGTTCCGAGCGGGGGCCGAGCTTGCGCCAGGCCTCCCCGGCGAGTCGGCCGTCGACGGAGTAGACCGGGGCGCCCGCGATGATCAGCGGGCTCCAGGCGGCGAGCAGGATGATGTCGGGGGCGTCGTACACGGCGACCGTGCGCCAGCTGACGGTGACCAGCAGCGCGGCGGAGAGCAGGGCGCCGAACGCGGCGGCGACCCGCTGCCAGAGGCCGAGGACGGTGAGGACGCCGACGACGACCTGGAGGAAGGCGACGGTGAGTCCGGCGCCGACCGGGTGGGAGAGGGCGAAGTCGCGCAGCGGCTCGGCCACCGCCCACGGGTGCAGGGAGGTCAGCCACTTGACCATCGAGCCGCGCTCGCCGCCGTCGAAGTAGACGGGGTCGCACAGCTTGCCCATGCCGGCGTAGATGGAGATGAAGCCGAGGAGGACCCGCATGGGGAGCAGGACGACGCCCAGGTTCATCCGGTGGCCGGGGTAGTAGGCGTGCCGGACGGGGTCGCCCGTGCCGCGCCGGGCGCGGGAGTCGGCTTCGTCGGATTCCGGGGAGTCGGTGTCGTCGTAGTCGTCGCCGGGTCCTTCGGGCCCGTCGAGCGGGTCGTCGTACGCGCCGACGGCCTGCCGCATGGGCGGCAGCAGGGGGCCGGTGCGTCCCGGCCGGTGGGGGGCGGGCAGTACGGGGTTGGGCTGCGTCTCCTCCAGGAGCGGGATGACCTGCGTCGCGCCCGCTTCGTGGCCGTGTCCGCCGCCGGGGGCCGCGCCGAGTCCGGCGTCGAGGTGTCCGGCGGTGGAGTTGCGCACGGCCTGGAGGAGGCCCGTCGCTCCGGGGTCGCCGGGGGCGGACTTGCCGCTCCAGACGACGGGTGCCCGCCTGCGGCCTCCGCCGGCGCCGCTCATGGCGGGGATGCGGGCCGTATCCGCGGGGGCACCGCGTAGCCGTGCGCGCTGGCCCGGGGCGAGCTGCACCCGGAAGCTGGCGTGGTTGACGATGACCTGCGCGGGGTCGCTGTCCACCTTGGTCATGCTCAGGGCGGGTTGCTCGTCGAACCGAGGCGTTCTGGTGTCCACACTCATCTAACCGAGTGATGTGTGTTTAGGACACTGCCTTGACCGCACCGGATGTGTCCGAGACCCGTCAAGATCCGGCCAAACTCGGGCATCCTGGATGGGTGTTCGGCGTTCGCGCTTCAACTCGCCCGGAGGGCGAGCCGGTTGCCGCGCGAACGCCGCACCCGTGGGGCCGGGTTCTAGGCGCGGCGGCGCGCCACCTCGTACATCACGATGCCCGCCGCGACACCGGCGTTGAGCGACTCCGCGCCGCCCGGCATCGAGATCCGCACCCGGTAGTCGCAGGTCTCGCCGACGAGGCGGCCGAGGCCCTTGCCCTCGCTGCCGATGACGATGACGACCGGGCCCGCCAGCTCCTGGAGGTCCTCCACGGTGTGCTCGCCGTCGGCGGCCAGGCCGACGACCGTGAGGCCCGCCTTCTGGTAGCCCTCCAGTGCGCGGGTGAGGTTGGTGACCCGGGAGACGGGCGTGCGGGCCGCCGTGCCGGCCGAGGACTTCCAGGCGCCCGCGGTCATGCCGGCCGCGCGGCGCTCGGGGACGACGACGCCGTGGCCGCCGAACGCGGAGACCGAGCGGACGATGGCGCCGAGGTTGCGCGGGTCGGTCACCCCGTCGAGGGCGACGATCAGCGGGTCCTCGTTGTTGTCGTACGCGGCGGCGGTGAGGTCCTCCGGGTGCGCGTACTCGTACGGCGGGACCTGGAGGACGAGGCCCTGGTGGTTCAGGCCGTTCGTCATCCGGTCCAGCTCGGGGCGCGGGGCCTCCATCAGGTTGATGTTGCCGCGCTCGCCCGCGAGCTTGAGGGCGTCGCGGACGCGCTCGTCGTTGTCGATGTACTGCTGGACGTACAGCGTGGTCGCGGGCACGCCGTCGCGCAGGGCCTCGTAGACCGGGTTGCGGCCGACGACCATCTCCGAGGTGCCCTTGACGCCGCCGCGCCGTGGCGCGGGGCGGCGGGCCGCGGCCTGCTTGGCCTGGGCGTTGGCGACCCGGTTCTTCTTGTGTCCCTTACGGGCGGAGGCGGGCGGCGTCGGTCCCTTGCCTTCGAGACCACGGCGTCGCTGGCCACCGCTGCCGACCTGCATGCCCTTCTTGTTGGACGTGCGGCGGTTCCTGCGCTGGCTGTTCCCGGCCATGATCTACCTGTTTCGTTGCTTTCAGACGTACGTACGTATAAGGAAAGTGTGCCGCCCGGATCGTCGGGCGGCACCATCTCGCTGCTCGGAGCGGGTGCTCAGCGCGGTCCCAGCGTCCACCGGGGGCCGGTGGGGCTGTCCTCGATGACGAGGCCGGACTGGCCCAGCTGGTCACGGATGGCGTCGGCGGCGGCCCAGTCCTTGCGGGCGCGGGCCGACTGCCGCTGGTCGAGGACGAGGCGGACGAGGGTGTCGACGACGCCGTGCAGATCCTCGCCCCGGTCGCTCTCGCCCGCCCAGTGCGGGTCGAGCGGGTCGAGGCCGAGGACGCCGAGCATGGCCCGGACCTCGGCGAGGCGGGCGACGGCGGCTTCCTTGTCGTCGGCGGCGAGCGCGCTGTTGCCCTGGCGGACGGTGGTGTGGATGATCGCCAGCGCCTGCGGCACGCCCAGGTCCTCGTCCATCGCCTCGGCGAAGGCGGGCGGCACCTCGGCGGCGGGGGCGACGGGCTCCCCCGCCTTCTCGGTGACGCGCTGGACGAAGCCCTCGATCCGCGCGAACGCGGACTCGGCCTCGCGCAGGGCCTCCTCGCTGTACTCGATCATCGACCGGTAGTGCGGGGTGCCCAGGTAGTAGCGCAGGACGATCGGGCGCCAGTGCTTGACCATCTCGCTGACGAGGACGGAGTTGCCGAGCGACTTCGACATCTTCTCGCCGGACATGGTGACCCAGCCGTTGTGCACCCAGTAGTTGGCGAACTCGTCTCCGTAGGCCTTGGCCTGGGCGATCTCGTTCTCGTGGTGGGGGAAGATCAGGTCGATGCCGCCGCCGTGGATGTCGAAGGCGGAGCCCAGGTACTTGTGGGCCATCGCGGAGCACTCCAGGTGCCAGCCGGGCCGGCCGCGACCCCAGGGCGTCTCCCAGCTGGGCTCGCCGGGCTTCGCGGCCTTCCACATGGCGAAGTCGCGCTGGTCGCGCTTGCCGGTCTCGCCCTCGCCGGAGGGCTGGCGCAGGTCGTCCAGCTCCTGGTTGGAGAGCGACAGGTAGCCGGGGAGGGAGCGCACGTCGAAGTAGACGTTGCCGTCGGCCTCGTAGGCGTGACCGCGCTCGACCAGGCCGCGCATCATCTCGATCATTTCGGGGATGTGGCCGGTGGCGCGCGGCTCGTAGGTGGGCGGCAGGCAGCCGAGCACGTCGTAGCCGTCGTTGAACGCGCGCTCGTTCTCGTAGCCGATCGACCACCAGGGGCGGCCCTGCTCGGCGGACTTCGCGATGATCTTGTCGTCGATGTCGGTGACGTTCCGGATGAACGTGACGTCGTAGCCGCGGTAGGTGAACCAGCGGCGCATGATGTCGAAGTTCAGGCCCGAGCGGATGTGGCCGATGTGCGGTGCTGCCTGGACAGTGGCGCCACAGAGGTAGATCGAGACACAGCCCGCGGTGAGCGGTACGAAGTCACGGATCTGCCGGGCGTTGGTGTCGTGCAGGCGAATAGTCACGCCTCAAGGGTAGTAGGCCCGCAGCAGTGCCCCGCGACCCTTGGGGATCGCGGGGACAACTTTCTGGTACCGGGATGGCCCGGACCGGTCCGGAGAGCGGTCTCCGGCGGTACGGGAGGCCTCGGACGGGCCATACGGACCGTCCGGGACGCCCCTCGTCCGCGCCTCAGATGCTGCCGACGACCTTGCGCGGCGAGATCCGGACGACCACGCGGGGGTCGTCGGCGCCGGAGTTCGGGTTGAACTCCGCGTACGGCTTGCCGGTGTACTTCACCGAGAGCTCGTCGATCAGCTCCTGCCCGCCGTCCGTCGTCAGCGTCGCCTCGCCACGGATCTCGGCGTAGCTGTACGGGGCGTCGAAGGGCTGGACGACCACGGTGACGCGCGGGTCGCGGCGGAGGTTCTTCTCCTTGCGCCGGCCGACGGTGGTGGAGATGAGGACGTCGTCACCGTCGCGCTTGACCCAGACCGGGGAGACCTGGGGGCTGCCGTCGGGCTGGATGGTGGCGATGTTGACGAACACGGGGGTGTCGAGCAGGTTCTTGAGCTCGGTGGAGAGTGGGGCGGTCATGCGTACGTCCTCCTGTGCGCTGCGGTTCGGTCGGAGCTGTCCGGTGTTCCGATGCTGCTCCTACCCGGCAACCGCCCGCGCTCCCGGTTCCTTCCCTCCGCGTCCCGCCGGAAGGGTGAACGCCAGGGGGTGTCTTGCCGGTCAGGGTCGGATAGGCCGCGGCGTCTGGTGCGGTGCATCGCAAGGCGCTGGAACGTCCTCATCGCGGAGCGATTCGGGCGTTTCGGCAACGCCGCGAGGTGCCGTGCCAGACGTCGTGGACCCGGCCCTGATCGGCAAGACACCCCCGAGCGCCGCCCCGGCCAGCGGGACCGCCGCGAGCACCGCCCACCGCACGGGCGCGGGCGCCTCCAGCAGGGCGCCGGTCGCCGCGCTGCCCCCGAGCACGGCGATCCCGGAGACGGAGGAGAGCGCCCCGGTGGCCAGCCCGAGCTGCCGGTCCTCGACCAGGTCCGGGACGAGGCCCCGGGCGGCGGGGACCAGGAGCATCTGGCCCAGGGTCAGCAGGACGACGAGCGCGGCGCCGGGCAGCAGTCCGCCGGGCCCGCCGGGTGTGAGCGGTACGGCGGCGAACCCGGCGGCCACGACCGCGAGGCCGGTGACGAGCGCGGTGCGCGGCGCGATCCGGCGGGCGGACCAGCGGGTCAGCGGCAGCTGGGCGGCGACGACGAGCAGCGAGGACAGCGCGAAGAGCCAGCCGAGCGCCGCCTGCGACCCGGTGGCCCGCTCCACCTCGACGGGCAACGAGAGGTAGAGCTGGTTGTAGGCGACGAGATAGCTGCTGTACGCGAGGCAGAGCAGCAGGAACGCCCGGTTGGTGAACACCGCGCGCCAGGACGACCGCCCCGGTTGAGCCGTACGGGTGCGGGCGTCGGGTGCCTGTGCCTGTTCCCGTACGCGGTCGGCTTCCGGGGCCCGTTCCGGTACGCGGTCGGCTTCCGGGGCCCGTTCCGGTACGCGGTCGGCTTCCGGGGCCCGTTCCGGTACGCGCTCCGCGCGCGGCATCAGGTGGGCGTGCCCGGCCAGTACGCCGACGAAGACGAGGGCCCCGGCGAGACAAGCGGCCCGGAAGCCGCCGCCGAGCAGCAGGAGCAGCGAGCCGAGCAGCGGCCCGAGGAACGCCCCGGCCTGTCCGGCGGCGGAGAACAGGGCGAGGACATGGGCGCGCGGGGCGCCGGTGTCGCGTTCGTGCCGGACGGCCTCGCGGGCGGCCTCGGACTCGACGGCCGGGGAGAACAGCGCGGCGGCGAAGCCGATGAGGAGGACGGCGGCGATGACGGTGGCCGTGGATCCGGCGAAGGCGAGCCAGCCGAACCCGGCGATCCGCAGGGCGCAGCCCACGAGCACGACGGGCCGGGGGCCGTACCGGTCGGTGAGCGCGCCGCCGACGACGAACAGGCCCTGCTGGCTGAAGGTGCGCAGCCCGAGGACGAGTCCGACGAGCCAGCCCGCCATGCCGAGGCCGCTGCCGAGGTGGGTGGCCAGGTAGGGCAGGACGGCGTAGAAGCCGATGTTGAAGGCGAACTGGGTGGCGGTGAGGAGCCGGAGGTAGGGGGTGGGGGCGCTCGCGAGCCGGGGGCGGAACCGGCGGCTTTCGGCGGGTGTGTCACTGTGCGCGGGCGCGGACGCGGGCCGGTTCACTTCAGGCCCCTCAGGCCCGCCGGGGTGCGCCCGCGCACGGCCGCCGAGGTCAGGACCGCCAGCGCGCCGAGGACGGCGAGGGCTGCGGCCGGGGCGAGGACGGCCCAGGGGGCGCGTTCCGCGTACGGCATGTTCTCCGACAGCATCCGGCCCCACTCCGGCGCGGGCGCCTGTGTGCCGAGGCCGAGGAAGCCGAGGGAGGCCAGGGCCAGCGCGATGGCGGGGATGCGGAGCAGGGCGTGGCGGGCGACCGGCGGCAGGACGCCGGGCAGGACGTGGCGGCGCAGCAGGTGGGCCCGGTCCGCGCCGAGGGCGACGGCGGCGGCGAGGTGCGGGGCCGCCTTCTCCTGGGTGTACAGGGCGGCGGTGTGCGCGGCGAGCGGGGCCCAGGCGACGGCGGCCACGGCTGCGGCGGTGCCCCAGGGGCCCGGTCCGGCGATGCCCGCGACGACGAGTCCGGCGAGGACGGCGGGGAGCGCGTTCGCGGTCTCGGTGAGCGCCCCGGCGCGCAGGGCTCCGAGCAGCAGGCCGAGCACCAGGGTGACGGCCCCGACCGCCACGGCGGCCAGCGCGGTGCGGGCGGCGCCGTGGCCGAGGCGGGCGAGGACGTCGCGGCCGAGGTTGTCGGTGCCGAAGGGGTGCCCGGCGGACGGGCCCGCGAGGCGGGCGGCCGTGTCGACGTGGAGCGGGTCGCGCAGGAGGCCCGCGACGGTGACCGCCATGAGCAGGCCGCCGAGCACGAGGGCGGCGACGGTGAGTGCGCGGCGGCCGGGGAGGCGGGGCGCGACAAGGGCGGGGAGCGCGCGGTCGGTGAGCGCGGGGCCGAGCAGGACGCGGGCGGCGAGGCGGGAGGCCAGGCCCGCGGCGACCCCGAGGAGCAGGAGCACCAGCACGGCCGCCTGAAGGACGGGCAGGTCCTGGGCGAGGGCGGCGGCCAGCGCCGTACCGCCGAGGCCGGGGATCGCGTACAGCGTCTCGACGGCGACCGCCCCGCCGGTCAGCCCGACCGCGACCAGGCCGAGCTGGGGCAGCAGGCCCGGCAGCGTACGGCGCAGGGCGTGGCGGGCGACGAGCCGGGGCGGCATCCCGCTCGCGGCGGCGGCCCGGGCCCAGGGTTCGGCGAACGCGCCGGGCAGGGCGTCGTCCAGCAGCCGGCCGAGCAGCGCCCCCGCCGGTACGCCCATGGCGAGCGCGGGCAGCACGAGCTGGTCGGGCGCGCCCCAGCCGAGCGCCGGGAGCCACCCGAGGTGCACGGCGAACACCGTGGCCAGCACGGCGGCGAGCAGGAACTCCGGCAGTGCGGCGAGCACCGCCGCGCCCACTCCGGCGCGCACGCGCACGATCCGGCGCGCGGCCCCGCGCCGCAGGGTGGCCGCGCTCAGCGCCAGGGCGAGCAGGGCGGCGACGGCGAGCGAGACGCCCATCAGGGTGAGGGAGTTGCCGAGGGCGGCCGTGATGTCCGGCCCGACGGGCTCTCCGGAGACCCAGGACGTGCCGAGGTCACCGCGTACGAGCCCGCCGAGCCAGTCGCCCAGGACCTGGAGCGGCCCGCCGTCGAGTCCGGTCTCGGCGCGGATCGCGGCGAGGGCCTCGGGGGTGGGGGCCCCGTCGGCGTACCGGGCGTGCAGGATCGTGCGGGCGGGGTCGGTCCGGGTCAGCCGGGGCAGCAGCCCGATCACCGCGACGACGGCGAACAGCGTGCCGAGCCGTCCGGCGAGGTACTTCACGCGGTCACCCGATGCGGGTGTCGGCGGTGATGAGGGTGCGCTCCATGGGGTCGAGGGCGACGCCCTGGACGCGGGCCTCGTCGTAGCCCTGCACGAAGCGTTCGTGGACGAGCGGGACGAGGGCGTCGGAGCCGAGGATCGCGGCCTCGGCGGTCATCTCGGCGCGGTGGCGGGCGTCGGTGTCGGCGAGGGCCGCGGCCTTGCCGACGGCGGTGTCGACGGGCTTCGCGCAGAGCTGGGTGATGTTGAAGCTGCCGTCGCAGGTGAAGTCGGAGGCCAGGTAGGAGACCGGGTCGGCGGTGTCCAGGAGGGTGTTGCGGGCCTGGATGAACGCGTCGTACTTCCCGGCGAGCGCGTCGGCCTCCATCTGCGCGTAGTCGCGGACGACCTGCTTGACGGTGAAGCCGCGCTTCTCCAGCTGCTGCTGGACGACGGTGGCGGCCTCGGGCAGCTCGGGCCGGTTGGTGTAGGTGGCGAGCACGATCTGCTGCGTCTTCCTCACCTCGGCCGGGGCTGCGGCCTTCGCGCGGCCGGCGGGGGCGGTGCGCAGGTCGGCGGCCCAGGGGACGCCGGGGCCGAGCAGCCCCTGTGCGGTGTCGGCGCGGCCCTCGTAGACGCCGTCGACCAGCGCCCCCGAGTCGATGGCCTCGCGGGCGGCGGCGCGCATCGCCGGGTCGGCGAAGACGCCGCGCTCGGTGTTGAGGGAGAGGCCGTTGGTGCGGGCGGAGGGGAACTCGTGGACCATGCCGTCGCCGAGCAGCGAGGCCTGCGAGATCGGGACGTACTCGGCGACGTCGACGTCCTTGGTGCGCAGCGCGTTGGCGCGGGCGGTGCCGTCGGCGACGAACTTCACGTCGGCGCCGGGAGCTTTCGCCTTGGCGCCCCAGTAGGTGTCGTTGCGCTCCAGGGTGGCGCTGACCGCGCCGTTGACCTTGGCGAGGGTGAAGGGTCCGGTGGCGTGCCCGGCGGGGTTGGCCTTGTCGCCGCCCTTCCCGTACGCGGCGGCGGACAGGATGCTCAGCGAGGGGTTGGCGAGCCGCTGGGGCAGCAGCGGGTCGGCGTCCTTCGTCGTGATCCGTACGGTGTCCGCGCCCTCGGCCGTGGCGGTGAGGGTGGTGTCGGAGAGCACCCGGGGCTTTGGGGACGCCGTCTGCGCGGCGGTCAGCGAGCGGGCCACGGCGGTGGGGTCGAGCTTGCTGCCGTCCTGGAAGACGGTGTTCCCGCGGACGGTGAACTCCCAGGCCCGGTCGCCGTCGCGCTTCCAGGCCGTCGCCAGCGCGGGCTTGGCCTCGCCGTTCTCGTCGAGCCGGGTGAGGCCCTCGACGACGGCGAGCCGGCTCAGGATGACGGCGTCGTCGCCGTACGGGGACATGGCCTGGGCGGGCGGGAAGGCCAGGGCCACCTTCAGCCGCTCGTCGCCGCCGGAGCCGCTGGGCCCTCCCGACGAGGTGCAGGCGGTGGCGGCGGCGAGGAGCGCGGTCGCGGCCAGCGGCAGGGCGGCGCGGTGGAGGCGGCGGGGCGTGAGCATGGGAGCGACCTTATATGAAAACGATTGTCATCTATTGGGCGGGGGTGCGGGCGGCGCCCAGGAGCGGCATCGGCAGCTCGAAGTGGACGATCCCCTGCCCGCCCCCGGGCAGCGTCCGCTCGTCGCACACCTCACGGGCCAGCGAGCGCCAGAAGGGCTCGGCGCCCGGCACGGCGGGGTCGGTGTGCAGGTACAGGGCCGTGTAGCCGCCCGCTCGCGCCGCGAACCCCCCCAGCTCGCGCACCAGTTGCCGGGCGAGCCCGTGCCTGCGGTGCTCGGGGCGCACATAGATCCGGCAGAGCTGCGCGGTGGTCCCGGAGGGGAAGCGGTCGGCGACCCACTGCGGATTGGGCGGCGCCTGCGGCCCCCGGTCGCGTACGGCCCCGGTGGCGACGATCTCGCCGAGGTGCTCGACGACGAGCAGGGTGCAGCGTTCCGGGCGGAGGTAGGCGGTCTCGGGGTCGATGATGTCGGCGTGCCAGCGGGGTACGTAGCCGGACTTCAGGTCGCGGTAGACGGTGTCGAGCATCACGGCCCGCGCCCCGCCGAGGTCGTCGGCGGTGGCGGTGCGCAGGGCGTACCCGGCGCCCCCGTGACCGCTGCCGGCATCGGCCCGGCCGACTGTCCGGTCGACCGTCGTCCCCGTCATCACCGTGGTCGCGCTGGTCACCGGTGCCACTCCCGCCTCGTACCGCACATCGCTTGCACCTTCAGCGTACGTGCAAGTGATGTGCAGCAGGCGGCGGCCGTACGGCGTACGGCTAGCGGGTCCGGTAGACCAGGGCGGTCGCGATGCCGGCGACGCCCTCGCCGCGACCGGTGAAGCCGAGGCCGTCGGAGGTGGCGGCGGAGAGCGAGACCGGGGCGCCCACCGCGGCGGACAGCACCTTCTGCGCCTCCTCGCGCCGCTTGCCGATCTTCGGGCGGAGGCCGACGACCTGGACGGCGACGTTCCCGATCTCGAAACCTTCGGCGCGGACGATCCGGGCGGCCTCGGTGAGCAGCGTGATGCCCGCGGCCCCGGACCACTCGGGGCGACCGGTGCCGAAGTGCTGCCCGAGGTCGCCGAGACCGGCGGCGGAGAAGAGCGCGTTGCAGGCGGCGTGCGCGACGACGTCGGCGTCCGAGTGGCCGGCGAGGCCGGGGCCCTCGCCCTCCCACTTCAGGCCCGCGCACCACAGCTCGCGGCCTTCCTCGAAGGCGTGGATGTCGGTGCCGATCCCGACGAGCGGGATGACGGGGACCGCGGGGCTTCCCGCGCCGGGGATCTCAGAAACCATCGTTGGCCCTCCTGCGGGCGAGTACCGCTTCGGCCAGCACCAGGTCGAGCGGGCGGGTCACCTTGAACGCCTCCTCGTGGCCGGGGACGACGACGACCGGCGCGCCGAGGCGTTCCACCATGCCCGCGTCGTCCGTGGCACCCTCGCCGTCGACCGCGACCTCGGCGTGCGCCCGTACCAGCGTGTCCCGGTCGAAGCCCTGCGGCGTCTGCACCGCGCGCAGCCTGGCCCGTACGGGGGTGGCGAGCACCGGCTCCGGTTCCCCGGGCGTTCTGGCGGGCTCGACCTCCTTGACGGTGTCGGCGAGGGGCAGCGCGGGGACGACGGCGGGCGCTCCGTCCCGTACGGCGGCGGCGACGGCGTCGACCGTGTCGACCGGCACCAGCGGGCGGGCGGCGTCGTGGACCAGGACGACGGCGACGTCCTCGGGCAGCGCGTCGAGGCCCAGGCTCACGGACTCCTGGCGGGTTTCGCCGCCCGGCACCACCAGATAGTCGGTGCGCTCGGGCAGCGAGTGCTCGTCGAGCAGGTGCTTCACCTCGGGCGCGCCGTCCGGCGGGGCGACGACCACGACGAGGGAGACGGCGCGGGACGCGGCCATGGCGCGGATGGCGTGGATCAGGATGGGCGTCCCGCCGAGCACCCGGAGGGCCTTGGGCGCGCCCGGCCCGAGCCGCACGCCCCGCCCGGCCGCGGGGATCACCGCGGCGGTACGGGGAGGGCGCGGCCGGTCGGTCGGGGGTGGCGTCGATGACATCGGTTGCACTCCGAAGGTCCGAAGGTTCGGCAGGTTTGTTTCCACGACCGACATGGGTAGAGGCCCAGCGAGCCGGGCGTGACGCCCTGACTCGCACCGGGCCCCTTCCGTGACCGCCCGCCCGGTCGAGCACAGGTCGCAACGCGCGCTCACGCAACACCGATGCTCAACGCAGCACCGGGGGTCGCCTCACCGGCGGCCACCACGTACGCGGAATCACCACCGCGGGCACGGGGTTACCGGCAGTCGGGCACCGGATTCGGGTCCGAACATGCCGCAGCGCCCGACGACACAGCGTGAAAACGACTGGTCAGCGGGCACCGCGGCACATTCATACGACCGGGTGATCCGGTTTCAGGACGCGAGGACCTCGTCGAGCAGAGCCTCGGCCTTGTCCTCGTTCGTGTTCTCCGCGAGGGCGAGCTCGCTCACCAGGATCTGGCGGGCCTTGGCGAGCATGCGCTTCTCTCCGGCGGAGAGACCGCGCTCGCGCTCCCGACGCCACAGGTCACGGACGACTTCCGCGACCTTGATGACATCGCCGGAGGCGAGCTTTTCGAGATTTGCCTTGTAACGCCGGGACCAGTTCGTCGGCTCTTCGGCATACGGTGCGCGCAGCACCTCGAAGACCCGGTCCAGCCCGTCCTGCCCGACCACGTCGCGCACGCCCACGAACTCCGCATTGTCCGCCGGCACACGAACCGTCAAGTCGCCCTGGGCGACCTTGAGCACCAAGTAGGTCTTGTCCACGCCTTTGATCTGGCGAGTTTCGATAGCCTCGATCAGCGCGGCCCCGTGATGGGGATAGACCACGGTGTCGCCAACCTTGAACGTCATGTGACAGGTACCCCTTCCGTGGCTATCCAGAGTAACACGAGAACTGCATCTCCTGAATGGCGTTTTCGCAGGTCAGGGCATATCTCGGGGCTTGACAACAGCAACACGAACGTGCTGCGGAAGGCTTCCGGAAGACGGTATTCGCAGGTCGGAGCCACTGTGCACCCGGAGCGAAACATCCACGTCACACGGCCCGGAAGCCCTACAGAAGAGGGCGAAAGTCCCGTTTTGTCGGTTTCAAGATGGCGATCATTCCGTACTCCGTTCGGTGACCGCTCACCCGTACGGACGCAACTGCCCGGACGCAATGAAATTGATCAAGCCACGCACCGGACGGCGCTTTCCGCCGCGAAGACGAAGGCGAAGAAGCCGCACAGCGGGGAAGCGAAGCAGGGAAGGTAAGCAGGAATGGGAGAAGCGGCGGGACGTCCGGAAGAATTGATCACGCGGATTATGTGAACGGCACACGACCTACCGACCGGTAGAACACCCGGCAGGCGGCGCGGACCCGCCCTTGATCGACGAGACTGCCCCTGCAGGCGGGACGAGACCCCGCCAAGAGGCGGGTCGGGTGCAGGGCGGGCGCGGCGGCTCGGTAGCCTAAGGCCGCTGACACACCCTTAGGGCGGCTTTACACCACCGCTCGACGCCCGACGTCCGAAGCCCGCAGTCCGAACGTTCAAGGAGTTGCCGCCGCCGTGAGCCGCAGCCTTCGACACGGCGCTCTCGCCGCCACCGCCACCGCGCTCTCGATCTTCTCCCTGTCCGCCTGTGCGGCGGGCAACAACGCCGAGACGCTCAAGATCCGCCCGGACAACCCGGCCACGACGGTGGGCGACATCAAGGTCCAGAACGCCAACGTGATCACGCAGCCCGGCGCCGGCGCGGACGGCCCCGCCGTCGTGGCCGCGACGCTGTTCAACGCCGGCACCGAGCGCGAGGTGCTGGAGGCGATCACGCTGCCCGGCAGCGACGTCGAGGTGAAGCTCCAGGCGGCCGGCGGCAAGGGCCCCATCGTGGTCCCGGCCGGCGGTCAGGTCATCATCGGCGGCAAGGGCAACGCCGCCGCCGTGATCGAGAACAGCGGCGAGGCCGCGCGCAACGGCGATGTCCAGCAGGTCGTCTTCAAGCTCAGCCGGACCGGCGACGTCGGCCTCGGCGCGAGCGTCTTCCCGGCCGAGGGCTTCTTCAAGGACTTCGGCCCCAGCCCGCAGGCCGAGGCTCCCGCCCCCGAGCCGACCCCGACGCCGTCCGGCAGCGCGACCGGCGACGCGGAGACCCCCGGTGCGGCCGAGGGCGCGACGGGCGGCACGCCGGCGGACGGCGCGACCGCCGAGGGCGCCACGGGCCAGGGTGAGACGGGCGCGCAGGGCGATGCGGCCACGCAGGGCACGGGCGACGCCGCTTCGGTGCCCGCGGCCGACTGACCCGCCGCTCGGGGCTCCGGCCCCGTAACGCCGGCGCACACACCGGCACAGCGGCACGCACCACGTACGCCGAAGGGGGCGCTTCCCGGC